>NZ_JAJCXD010000040.1:269513-342400 GCF_021056305.1 Actinokineospora sp. PR83 | reverse complement strand
GTCCCCGGGCTGGCGGGCGCGGTCGGCGGACTGGCGGGCGGCGCGGTCGGTCGGGCGCCCCGACCGGGCGGCGCCGGGCTCGGCGCCTCTCCCGCGGTCGGCACGTGCCTGGGCGGACCGCTCCCGGCCCGCGGCGCTGCCTGACCCAGGCGGCCGGTACTCCACGCCCTGCTCCTCCCCGTCGGCGGCGCGCGGCACGCCGTCGCGCACGTCGTGTCGAAAGCGGCGGCCGTCCTGCCCCATCTTCGGAACAGACGCGAACAGGGCCGCCCAGGTTGTCCGTACTGTGACATACGATTCCGGGGAGCTTGCCACGGCACGGGCTCAGCCGGGCACCCCGGAACCCCCGTTCACCCGTGCCGGTCGCCGCGACACCGGCTCCGAGCTGCCCGGACGCCCCGAACCGCGCCGCGGCCACGCCGTGCCCACCGCCGCCAGCAGCGCCACGCCGATGGTGATCGAGTGCACAGCGGTGCCGGTGTCGCTGACCGTGGTGACCATCGGCGGCACGCAGGCCACCGCCGCCAGCAGCCACGGCCACGGCGTCCCGCCGGTGCCCACCCGCACCGAGTGCAGCAGGTACCAGCCCAGCAGCAGGTGGATCACCCCCGCCATCGGGTCCATCGGCATCCCCAGCACCACCGCGCCGTGCCCGGTGCCGGTCAGCCCGGTCACCGCGAACCCGACGATGCCCAGCGCGCCGTAGGCGGTGCCCAGCGTCGCGGCCACCACTTCCCAGCGGCTGCCCCGGCGCGGGTGCTCCGCCACCGGCTCCGGGGTGTGCCGGTGCCGCTCGAACAGCAGGAACGCGAGCGCCGTGGGCACCGCAAGCAGCCCGATCGCGGCCAGCGTGCGCGGTGTGGGCACCCACCCGGCGGCCCGGGTCCAGCGCAGCGCGCCGACCACCCCGGCCAGCAGCAGCAGCGCGCACAGGTACACCAGGTAGACCGTCATCGGCGCCGACCGGGCGAAGCGCACCGCCCGCACCGCCGCCCCGCGCGCCACCGCCCGCACCCCGGCCGGGCCCGGCGCCACCACCAGGCACACCTGGGCCAGCCCGAGCAGCAGCACCGCGGGCGCGGAGGGCACGAAGCTGGCCGTTTCGGCGGGTTCGGCGATCAGGCCGGGGGAGTGGCCGAGGACCGCGGTCAGCAGCACCAGCCCGAGCAGCGCGCCCGCGGCGACCACCGCGGGCACCCGCCTGCCCGGCCGCCACAGCGTGCCGTCGGCGTAGAGGAACGAAAGCTGCCCGAAGAACAGCGCCAGCACGATCCCGCCGAGGTGCGCGGCGACCGAGCCGGACCCGGCGACCGCGAGCCCGGCGACACCCGCGGCCAGGGCGGCCGGGGTGAGCAGCGGCGCCCGCTCGTGCGCCCACTGCGCGACCGGGGCCGCGCCGACCACCAGCAGGTACAGCCCGAGCAGCCACAGCGGCTGCGCGACGAGCCTGCCGAAGGCGGCCACCACCGCGTCCGGGGCGTCGAGCAGGTCCAGCGACAGCGGCACCACTAGCCAGGCGGTGACGAACGCCAGCACCGGCCGGATCAGCCAGGACACCCGCCGCGCCAGGTACCCGCCGTAGCCGGTGCCCGCCGCCCGCGCCGCGCGCCAGGCCAGCAGGTTGGAGTTGCCGCCCGCGAAGAAGAACAGCGGCACCAGTTGCAGCAGCCAGGTCACCGGCCACAGGTCGGCCACCGGCACCGACAGCAGCGGGCCGAACGCCAGCACCGACTCCGCCAGCACGACCCCGCTCAGGCTCAGCAGCCGCACCAGGCCCAGGTAGGCGGCCCGGTCGCCCTCGGCCTCGGTCAGCGGGTGCGCGTCCTCGCGCGGCACCCGGCGCCGGGCGAACGCGGGCACCCGCACCGCCAGCAGCAGCACCACCACCAGCGCCGCCATCGCCCACCCGCCCATCGGCTCGCTCACCGGCGGGCCCCAGCGCTGGTGCCAGGAGTTGGCCACCAGGCCCGCGGAGTACAGCGAGGCGACCACCCGGCAGGTGCCGCCGGAGCCGCGCGGGTTCAGCTCGCACTGCCGGTGCATGTCCGCCGAGAGCCGCGCGTCGAGGTCGCGGCGCGCGTCCGGGGGCAGCGGCTGCCCCTTGGCCGCGGCGTAGCGCAGCAGGTCGTAGCCCAGGTCGTGGGCCTTGCAGCCGACCGAGAAGTCCCACCGGGTGTCGTCGTCGCCCCACGGGGTCGAGCAGCCGCCGTCGACGTGCACCGACCGGGTGGTGCCGTCGGGGGCGGGGAGCCGGTCGGGCACCACGCCCACCACGGCGGTGAAGTCGGCGGGCAGCTCGGTCAGCGGGTCGCGGCCGGAACCGGGGTGCAGCAGGGCGTCCACCGCGGTCGCCGCGCGGGCGACGTCGCCGGTGGGCGGGTGGTCGGCCGGGGCGGGGGAGCGGGAGGCGACCACCGCGAACCCGGCGGCGACCAGCACGACCAGCACCAGCCAGCCCAGCCGGGACCGGACCCGGCGCCCAGCCGGATCCCGCTCGGGCGGCGCTTCGCCGCTCATCGCCGGATGGTCATGTGTCGAGTGCCGCCCCCACCTCCGGGAGGCTACCGGTGGCCGGTTCCCGGCTCCTGCCGAGTTCGCCCCCACGCGGACCGCGGGCGGCAACCCCCGACGGGAAGAACCCCACGGCCCGCGTGGCGCGGCGCACCCCCAGAACGCCGCGCCACGAATGGGTCCGCCCGCGCGCGTGAAAGCGCGGACCGGACCCGACGACACACGCTAGTGTCCACACCTGGCAACGGTTCTGTACTGCCGCGGCGACCGGGGCCGGCTTGTGATCATGGCCTCCACCTGCGACGACCACGTTTTTCGGTGCGCTATCTTCGGCGCGGGCGGCAACTTCGGCCGCCGGTGGCGGCAAGAGCCCCCGCGCAGGCGGAAAGGACGCGATGGACCCCGGTGCCCCCGGCTCGTTCGGCGCTGCGGTGCGCGCGCACCGGCTGCGCGCCGGGCTGACCCAGGGCGAGCTGGCCGCCCGGTCCGGGCTCAGCGTGCGCGCGCTGCGCTACATCGAGCGCGGCGGCGTCGGCAGGCCGAGGACGGAATCGGTGCGCAGGCTCGCCGCCGCCGTCGGCGTCTCCCCGGACGCCCTCGACGCCCGCACCGAGGCGGCCCCGGCCCTGCGGCTGGGGGTGCTCGGCGCGTTCAGCGTCGCCCACGGCGGGCAGCAGTTGCGGCCGGGCGCGGTCAAGCAGCGGTCCCTGCTGGCCCTGCTCGCGCTCAACGCCAACCACCGGGTCTCGCACGAGGAGATCGTCGACGTGCTCTGGGGCGAGGACCCGCCCGCGAGCTGCCTGGGCCTGGTCCACACCTACGTCTCCCGGCTGCGCCGCACCCTGGACCCCGGCGGCCGCTCGATCGCCTCGGTCCCCGGCGGCTACCGGCTCGGCGCCACCCCCGAGCAGCTCGACCTGCTCCGCTTCGAGGAGCTGGTCGCCAGGGCCCGCACCGCCGACGGGGCCGCCGCCGCGGACCTGCACGCCGAGGCGCTGGCCTGCTGGCGCGGTCCGGTGCTGGCCGACCTGCCCGAGCGGCTGCGCGGGCACCCGACCGCGGTGGCGCTGGGGGTGTGCCGCAAGGCGACCGCGCTCACCTACGCCGACCTGGCGCTGCCGCTGGGCGAGCACGCGGGCGTGGTCGGCGCCCTGCGCGCGCTGATCCCCGACGAGCCGCTGCACGAGGGCCTGCACGCCCGGCTGATGCTGGGCCTGGCGGGCACCGGCGAGCAGGCCGAGGCGCTGCGGGTGTTCACCGACCTGCGCGCCCGCCTCGACGAGGACCTCGGCGTCGAACCGGGTCGGGAGGTGCGGGAGGCGCACCTGCGGGTGCTGCGCGCCCAGCCGCCGCGACCCGACCCGGAGACCCCGCCGGGGCCACCGGTCCCGGCGCAGCTTCCCGCCGAGTCGCCCGGGTTCGTCGGCCGCGACACCTCCCTGGCCGACCTCGACGCCCTGCTCGACCGGGTCGACACCGGGGTGGTCCTGGTCGCGGTGTCCGGCACGGCCGGGGTCGGCAAGACCGCGCTGGCGCTGCGCTGGGCGCACCGCGCCCGCGGCCGCTTCCCCGACGGGCAGCTCTGCGTGAACCTGCGCGGGTACGCCAAGGGCACGCCGCTGAGCACCCACCAGGTCCTCGTCCGGTTCCTGCACGCGCTGGGCGTGCCGCCGGAGCGGGTCCCGGTCGACACCGACGAGGCGGCGGGGCTGTACCGCACCCTGCTCACCGGCAGGCGGGTCCTGGTCGTGCTCGACAACGCCGCCACCGCCGAGCAGGTCCGCCCGCTGCTGCCCGGCTCGCCCGGCTGCCTGGTGCTGGTCACCAGCCGCGACCGGCTCACCGGCCTCACCGCCCAGGACGGCGCGCACCAGCTCCCGCTGGACGTGCTCGGCCCGGCCGAGGCGGTGCAACTGCTGGGGCGGATGGTCGGCTCGGCCCGGCTGCGCCGCGAGCCCGAGGCCACCGCCGAGATGGTCGGGGTGTGCGGGCACCTGCCGCTGGCGCTGCGCATCGCGGGCGCGAACCTGGCCGTGCGGCCGCTGGTGAGCATCGCCGACTACACCCGCGAGCTGCGCGACCGCGGCAGGCTCACCGGGCTGGCCGTCACCGGCGACGAGTCCGCCGCCGTGCGCGCCGCGTTCGACCTGTCCTACGCCAAGCTCGCCCCGGGCGCGCGCAGGCTGTTCCGGCTGCTCGGGCTGGTGCCCGGCGCCGACCTGACCCCGGCCGCCGCGGCGGCCCTGGGCGGCCTGCCGGTGCCCGAGGCGGCGCGGCTGCTGCGGGTGCTGCACCACGGCAACCTGATCCGCGAGCAGAGCCGCGGCCGCTACGCCCTGCACGACCTGCTGCGCGACTACGCCAAGGACCGCGCCGAGGACAGTGCGACGGACGGCGCGGGAGGCGGTGCGGGCGCCGATGAGCACACCGCCGCGCTGGTGGCGCTGTTCGACCACTACCTGCGCGAGGTCGAGGCCCACAGCGCCGTGCTGTGGCGGGTCGGGCTGCCCCGCCCCGCAGGCGCCGAGGACACCGCCCTGGCCTGGCTCGACGCCGAACTGGGCAACCTGGTCGCCGCCGCCACCGAGGCCACCGGCCTGGGCCTGCCCCGGTACGCGTGGCGCTTCGCCGAGGCGCTGCGGGCGTTCTTCTTCAACCGCGGCCACGGCGCCGACGGGCTCGCCGTGGGCCGCGCCGCCCTGGCCGCCGCCCGCTCCTGCGCCGACGTCGACGCCGAGGCCTCCGTGCACGACCTGCTCGGGCTGATCCACTGCAACCTCAGCGACTACGCCGCCGCCATCGAGCACCACGGGTGGGCGCTGGAGCTGAGCCAGGGCACCGGCAACCGGGTGGTCGAGGCGGGCGCCCTGCACAACCTGGGCCGCGCGCACTCCCAGCTCGGGCAGCCCGCGCAGGCCTCGGCGTTCTACGAGCGGTCGCTGGAGCTCAACCGGGCCATCGGCAACCGGTTCGGCGAGGCGGGCGCCCTGCACTACCTGGGGGTCGCCGCGCTGTCGCTGGGCAGGCCCGAGGAGGCCCTGGCCCGGCACACCGAGGCCCTGGAGCTGAGCACCAGGGTCGGGCACCGGCACGTGCAGGCCGCCGCCTGCCAGGGGCTGGGCCTGGCGCACTGGGCGATGGGCGACCTGCCCAGGGCCACCGAGCGCTACCGGCACGCGCTGTCGGTGTGCAGGCGCTACGGCTACCGCCACGGCGAGGTCAGCATGCTGGTCTGCCTGGCCGAGACCGGCTGCGACGCGGGTGACCACGCCGCGGCCGCGGCCCAGGTCCGGCACGCGCTGGAGGCCAACCGGCAACTGGGGGAGCGGCGGCACGAGGTGAGCTGCCTGGACATCCTGGGCACCATCGCCCAGCGCACCGGCGAGTGGTCGGCCGCGGCGGACCACTACGCCAAGGCGCTGGACCTGGCCCGCGAGATCCGCTTCGGCTACGGCGAGGCCTCGGTGCTCACCGGCCTGTGCGCGCTGGCCCGCCGCACCGGCGACCCGCGCGCCGCCATCCACCACGGCTTCGGCGCCCTGGCCCTGATGCGCGACACCGGGATGCGGCTGCTGGAGGCCCGCGCCCTCACCGAGCTGGCGCACGCCCACCTCGACGCGGGCGAGCCGGACTCCGCGGGCGACCACGTCGAGCGCGGCCTGTCGGTGGCGGCGCGCTCCGGGCAGCGCCTGGCCGAGGCGCGGGCCAGGCACGTGCGCGCGCTCATCCGCCAGCACGGCGGCGACCGCCGGGGCGCGGTGGTCGACTGGCGGGCGGCGCTGCCGGTGTTCGAGGGCCTCGCGGTCCCCGAGGCCGACCACGTCCGGGCGCTGCTGGCCGCCTTCGCCGCCGACTGACCGGCTCCGCGCGTCCCCGGATCGGGTGACGGTGGGCACCGTTCAACGCAAAGCGAGCGACCAGTCCGTGGTTCCGCTGGGCCGAACGGCTGACACCGCGTTCGGCGCACCGGCCGCGCCGCTCGGCGCGACCGGGCTGCCCCCGGGGTCGCGCTCACCGAGACTGACCCCGCAGGTGGCGGTCGCTCGACCGCCGAGGCCGCCGGGAGCCCCCGGCGCGGATTCGGGGCCTGCGAAGGGGAGCACGACGATGAGCACTCTGGACGGCGGCATTCTCGGCGGCAGCACTCTCGACGGCAAGGCGGTCGTGGTGACCGGGGCCGGCCGGGGGCTGGGGGCGGCGTTCGCCGCGCACCTGGCCGGGGCGGGGGCCGCGGTCGTGGTCAACGACGTCGACCACGAGGCGGCCCGGCAGGTGGCCGCGGGCATCCGCGCGGACGGCGGGGCGGTGGTGGCCAGCGGCCACTCGGTCGCCGACCCGGAGCAGGCCGAGGCGATCGTGGACCTGTGCGCCCGCGAGTTCGGCGCGGTCGACGGGCTGGTCAACAACGCGGGCCTCAACCACGAGGCGCTGCCCTGGGACGACGACCCGGCGCGGGTCCGCGCCCTGGTCGAGGTGAACGTCCTCGGCGTGCTCTACACCGGCATGGCGGCCATCCGCCGCATGCGCGCCGCGGGCCGCGGCGGGGCGATCGTCAACATCTCCTCCGGCGCCTCGCTCGGTCAGCGGACCCTGGGGGCGTACGCGGCGAGCAAGGGCGCGGTCTCCTCGCTGACCTACTCGTGGGCGCTCGACCTGGAGGAGTGCGGGATCCGGGTCAACGCGGTCTGCCCGCTCGCCTACACCAGGATGGTGTGGACCTCCGAGCGCGCCTCGCGGGTGACCGGCCCGGACCGCACGCCGGACCTGGTCGCGCCGCTGGTCCACTTCCTGCTCGACGACCGCTCCGCGGGCATCACCGGGCAGGTGGTGCGCTGCACCGGCACGGAGCTGCACGTGGTGGGCAGGCCGCACTTCAAGGCCCCGATCCTGCGCCGCGACGAGTGGGACCTCGACAGCGTCGACCGGGCGTTCACCGAGGTGCTCGGCGGGCACCTGGAGCCCTACGGGCTGGAGAAGCGGCTGCCGCCCAGGCTGCGCAAGTGGCTCACGCCCGCCTGATCGAATTGTTGAAGACTAAATATCTTGTCGGGCGCGACGTATCCTTCCCCTGAGGGCACCGTTCCGAGGGGAGAAGGAGGGCCGCGGCGTTGGTCCGGCACGCACGCGGGCGCACCACCCCCACGGGCGGGGGTGCGGCCACCGGCCCCGGGGGCGCGTCGGCGCACGGGGTCACCAGTCGCGGCTGCGCATCGGTCCCACCTCCCGCGGATCACCCACCGGGCCCGACGCCCGAGGGGGTCGACGACCACACCCCGGCGGCGCCGGGGAGCCGGACCGCAGCTTCGGGCACCGGGGTGACCGCCGTCAAACCGCCGACCGGGTTGTGGTCGCTGCCGCGGCCCGCGATCGCCTACATCCTGGTGTTCGAACTCCTCACCGCGGTGGCGCTGGCGGCGGCGCTGCTCGCCGACCGGCAGGCGGCCGCGGCGGACTGGCGCCGCTGCGGCGCGCTGGTGCTCGCCGGGGCGGCGCACCTGTGGCTGTCCCGACGCACCGAGGAGGCCCGCCGGGACAACCGCGGCGGCCCGCACGTCGACACCTCGGTCGTGTGGATCCTGCCCGCCATGGTCCTGCTGCCCGCGTGGATGGCGGTGCTGTCGATGCTGCTGCTGCGCGTGCAGCTCTACCCGGTCGCCCGCCGCCCCCTCTACCGGTTCACCTTCGGCACCGCGGGCATCCTGCTGCCCGCGCTGGCGTCGCTGGCGGTGGTCCGGGTGTCCGGTCTGGACGTGCTGCACCGCTTCTCCCTGGGCGAGTTCCTGGTCCTGCTCACCGCGGCGGCGGTCTACTTCGCACTCAACGCCGCCGCCATCGCGGGCGTGATCGCCCTGTCCACCCCCCACCCCACCCGCACCCAGGTCACCGGCACCCGCCGCGACAACGCCATGGCCGCCCTCACGGTCAGCCTGGGCGTCCTCGTCGCCCTGGCGGTGGCGCACGCCTGGGTGGCGCCCCTGCTGGTCGTCCCCCTCCTGTGCGCCCTCGACTGGGGGGCGTTGCAGATGGAGAACCTCCGCGGCGACTCCCGCACCGACGACAAGACCGACCTGCTGAACTCGCGGGGCTGGCACGAGCAGGTCGACCGCGAACTCGTCCGGGCCCGCCGCCGGGGCACCCCGGTGGCGGTGGCGGTCCTCGACCTGGACCACTTCAAGCAGGTGAACGACACGTGGGGCCACCCGGCGGGCGACGCGGTCCTGCGCGCGGTCGGCGCGGTCCTGCACGAGACCACCCGCCAGGGCGACATCGTCGGCCGCTTCGGCGGCGAGGAGTTCGTCCTGCTCCTGCCGGACACCGACGCCGCCCAGGCCGCCCACGTGGCCGAGCGCGTCCGCCGCGGGGTGGCCGCCATGCACGTCCCGGCCAAGGACAAGCGGGGCAACCCGGTCACCATCACCGCCCGCACGACCTCGATCGGCGTGGCTGCCGCCCCCGCCCCCACCACCACCCTGGAAGCGCTGCTCCGCCAGGCCGACGCGGCGGTCTACGAGGCGAAGAGCACCGGCCGCAACCGCATCCGCGTCGCCCCCTGACCGGACCGGCACAGCGCCGCGCGGGCGGGTCGCGGTCATCGGACGTTAACGTGTGCGTCACCCGCTTTTCCGGTTTCCGAATGGAGCACCCTTCGGGGAGGGAGTCTCTCGGTGGACCTGACCGTGCTGGTCCCGCTCGTCGTCGTCACGGCCCTCGTCTTCGACTTCACCAACGGCTTCCACGACACCGCGAACGCCATGGCCACGTCGATCGCCACCGGCGCGCTGCGGCCGAAGGTGGCGGTGGCGCTGTCCGCGGTCCTCAACCTGGTGGGGGCGTTCCTGTCGGTAGAGGTGGCCAAGACGATCTCCGGGGGGTTGGTCGACGACGCCGCGATCACCCCCGAGGTGGTCTTCGGCGGCCTGATCGGCGCCATCGTGTGGAACCTGCTGACCTGGTACGTCGGCCTGCCGTCGAGTTCCTCGCACGCCCTGTTCGGCGGGCTGGTCGGGGCCACCTGGGTGGCCGCGGGCAGCGACGCGGTGCACTTCGCCAAGCTGGTGGAGAAAGTGCTGGTGCCCGCGGTGGCGGCGCCGGTGGTCGCCGGGGTCGCGGGCGGGATCGCCACCTACCTGGCCTTCCGGATCACCCGCCGGGCCACCGCGAGCCGCACACCCCGGGGGTTCCGGATCGGGCAGATCGCCTCGGCCTCGCTGCTGTCGCTGGCGCACGGCACGAACGACGCGCAGAAGACCATGGGGATCATCACGCTGACGCTGATCAGCGCAGGCAACCTGCCGACCGGCTCCGGACCGCCGACCTGGGTGATCGTCAGCGCCGGGCTCGCCATCGCCGCGGGCACCTACCTCGGCGGGTGGCGGATCATCCGCACCCTGGGCCGCGGCATCACCGACATCGGCGCCCCGCAGGGCTTCGCCGCGCAGACCAGCGCCACCGCGGTGATCCTGACCTCCTCGCACCTGGGCATCGCGCTGTCGACCACGCACGTGTGCTCCGGCGGCATCCTCGGCGCCGGGCTGGGCACCCCGCAGGCGGTGGTGCGGTGGGGCACGGCCGGGCGGATGGTGCTGGCCTGGCTGATCACCCTGCCCGCCGCCGGGGCCGCGGGCGCGCTCGCTGGCGTGGTCGCGGAATCCGGGGCGGTCGGCACGGCCGCGGTCGCCGTGCTGGGGGCGGCGTTCGGCGGTGCGGTCTTCCTGCTGTCGCGCCGCGACGCGGTCAGCGCGCACAACGTCAACGACATCCCGGTGGAGCCGATCAGCGAATCCGCCACGTCCGCCGCGGGGGGTCACCGGTGAACTGGGCGTCCCTCGGCGAGGTGGTCCTCGCCGCGCTGGGCACCGGGATCGGCGCGGTGGTGCTGTTCGCGCTGGGGGTGCGCGGCTGGTCCGACCACGCCGACGCCCGGCAGGCGGGCGGCGCCAGCGCGCTGGGGCTGGGCCTGGCGGTGGTCAGCTTCGCGCTGTGCGTGGCCCTCGTCGGCGTCGGCATCTGGGTCATCGTGGCGAAGTGAGCCTGCGGCGGCGCACCACGCCGTAGGCGAGCAGCCCGAGGAACACCCCGGTCACCGCCCCGATGGAGGCGAGGATCAGGCCCGTCTGCACCTGCACCGCGGTGGGGGTCACCCCCGCGGCCAGCGTGCGCGTCACCCCGACCACCGACTGGTCGGCGACGTTCGCCATGCCGCGCAGCGCGTTGCCCGCCGCCAGCGCCCCGGCCGCCACGACGACCCCGGTCACCGGCAGCCACGGGCGGCGGGCGGGCGCGAAGCGGGCGGGCACCGGCGCGGGTTCGGCGCCGCGCAGGTACCGGGCGCACCACCAGAGCACGACGGCCATCCCGGCGACGCTGCTGCCCAGTTGCAGGAACTGGTAGACCGGCATGTCGGTCCACAGCGACCCGGCCAGCCACGGCAGCCGCACCACGGCGAACCCGTCGTGGTGGGTGAACGCGTCCCACACCAGGTGCGTCACCCCGCCGACGAGGACCGACACCACCAGCACCGGGCTCGGCCGCGGCGGCCGGGCGACCGCGACGACCCGCTCCCGGACCCACTGCGGCGCCAGCGACACCAGCGCCGGGACGGCGAACGCGTGGAACAGCGCGAGCAGCGCCAGGGCCAGCGGCAGGTCGACGACCACCAGCCCGAGCGGGCTGTGCGTGAAGTCCCCGCCGAGCGGGCGCAGCGCCACGAAGTACGTCAGGTCCGGCGACAGGGACCCCACCACCAGTCCCGAGGCCACCAGCGGCTTCCTGGCCAGTGGCAGCACGGCGGCGGGGTGCGCGAGCGTGAACGGCATGCCCCCGACGATCCCCGCGCGGTGTGGACCGCGCGCGCCCGGCGGGTGAAGTTCCCGTGGAGATCGCGCCCGCGGCGGGGTCAGACCGGCGGCACGATGCCCGCGAAGTGCCCCACCGTCTCGCAGTGCGCGCACGGCCGCCCGTTGTCGACGGTCCGGGGGGTGCCCCCGATGATCGCCAGCTTCGGGTCGGCGATCATGCCGCCGCCACCGCAGTACTGGCACACCGTGTGCACCTCGGCCGGAACCTCCAGCTCCGACTCCTCGCCCTCGTTCATCCGCACTCCTCGCCTGTGGCTCCCGATCCTCGCACCCGCCGCGCGGGCCGTCCGCACGCCATCCCACCGCCACCCGATTTGTCCCGGTCGGCGGGCGTGATCACGGCCACGGTGCCCGCGCCGCCACCGTCGCGGGTTCAGGTGTCACCCGGTTGGGCACCCCACCCCCGAACGGGAGGGGATGGGCTTGGCGGTCGAGGGTGCGCGCGGGTCGCCGCGCCGTGCGCGGGCGCGCGGGCGGCGCCGGGCGCGGGGGTTGTTGGCCGCCATCGGCGCGGGCGGGGTGCTGGCCGCGGTCCTGCTGATCCCCGAGCAGGTGATCTCCGGCACACCTGTTGCGCGCAGTGATCAGAACGGGGTGACCTCGGAACCCGGGCCGCCCGCCGCGAGCGGTGCCGCCCCGGTCGACGCGTGCGCGGGGGTGGTCGCGAGCCTGCCTCCCCGGCGGCAGCTCGCCCAGTTGTTGATCGTCGGGGTCGACCCGAAGGGCCCGGCCGCCGCGCTGGCGGCCGTCGGGCAGGAGCAGGTCGGGGGGATCTTCCTCGGCGGCAAGGCCACCGCGTTGCTGGTGGACGGGGGACTGGCCCCGGTGCGGGACGCTGCCGCGCTCCCGCTGACCGTGGCCGTCGACGACGAGGGCGGGCGGGTGCAGCGGGTCGACGCGCTCGACGGGGACCTGCCCAGCGCGCGGACGATGGCCGCGACCCTCTCCGAGCAGCAGGTGCGCGACCTCGCCCGCACCCGGGGGGAGCGGTTGCGGGCGCGCGGTGTGACGCTGGACTTCGCCCCGGTGGTCGACGTCGGCGACCAGCCGGGCGCGGCGGTGATCGGCGACCGGTCGTTCAGCTCGGACCCCGCCGTCGCCACCCGGTACGCCGGTGCCTTCGCCGCCGGGCTGCGGGACGCGGGCCTGCTGCCGGTGCTCAAGCACTTCCCCGGGCACGGCCGCGCCACCGGCGACTCCCACGTCACCGCCGTCACCACGCCGCCGCTGGAGCAGTTGCGCGCCGTCGACCTCGCCCCCTACCGCGACCTGCCCCGGGCGGGACAGGTCGCGGTGATGCTCGGCCACCTCACCGTCCCCGGCCTCACCGAAGGCGCCCCCGCCTCGCTCTCCCCCGCCGCCTACCGGTTGCTGCGCGGGGAACTGGGGTTCACCGGCCTCACCGTGACCGACGACCTGGGCTCCATGCGCGCCATCTCCGACCGCTACGACCTGCCCGAGGCGGTCCTGACCGCGCTCCAGGCCGGGGCCGACGTCCCGTTCTGGTCCTCCGGCGCGCGCCTGCCCCAGGTGCTCGACCGGCTCACGGCGGCGCTGGGCACCGGCGAACTCGCCCCCGCCCGGGTCACCGAGGCACTGGGCCGCGTGCTGCGCGCCAAGGCCGCCTGCTGAACCCGCTCGCGAAAGGACAGTGGAAAAGCAGAAGGCCCGTCCGGTGTGGACGGGCCTTCTGCTGTCTTGTGGTGCGCCGCCAGGGACTCGAACCCCGAACCCGCTGGTTAAGAGCCAGCTGCTCTGCCAGTTGAGCTAGCGGCGCTCGCCGGGAGAGCGTCTCTCCCGCTGACAGGGAAAAAGTTAGCACAGGCCCCCGGAAGGCCCAAAATCGGGGGGTCCCCCTGACTGTTTTTGGTGGTCCCCCACTCTTTCGGGTGAACGTCGGGCACACTGGTCACCCGGGTGAAGGACAAGCGGTGGGGGTAGGACATGACGAGGGGTCGGTGGGCGCGGGCGGTGCTCGCCTGTGTCGGGGTGGTGGCGTTGGCGGCGTGCACCGCTGAAGGGTCGACCACGCCGGGCGGGACACCGCCGGAGGCAGTGGCGACCGGTGGGCAGTCCGCCGCGCCGCCCGTTCCGCTGGCGCTGGCGCTCGCCCCGGCCGACCAGGCCGCCGGGGTGGCGCCGGGTGCCCCGGTGACGGTCACGGCCGCGGGCGGGAAGATCACCCAGGCCGCGGTGACCGGTGCCGACGGCAAGGTCGTCGCGGGCGCGCTGTCGGCCGACGGCGCGAGCTGGACGACCACCGAGGCGCTCGGCTACGGCAAGACCTACACCGCCACGGCCACCGCCGCCGACCCCGCGGGCAAGACGGCCACGTCGACCTCGACGTTCACCACCGTCAAGCCCGCCCGCCAGACCGCGCTGTCGATGAACCCGCTCGACGGGCAGGTCGTGGGCGTGGGCCAGCCGTTCGCGTTCTACTTCGACGCCGCCGTGGCCGACAAGGCCGCCGCCGAGAAGGCGATCACGGTCACCCCGACGCCCGCCGCGGAGGGCGCGTTCTACTGGTTCAGCGACAAAGAGGTGCACTGGCGGCCCAAGGAGTACCTGAAGCCGCACAGCACCGTGGCGATCAACGCCGCCATCTACGGCAAGGACCTGGGCAACGGCGTCTACGGCCGCGCCGACCGCACCGCCACCGTCACGGTGGGCGACTCGGTGATCGCCGTCGCCGACGGGGCCACCCACCAGATGACGGTGACCGTCAACGGGACCCCCGCCCGCACCATCCCGATCTCCCTGGGCAAGAAGGCCCACGAGACCCCGGTCGGCACCTACACGGTGATGAGCGAGCACACCGACTACACGATGGACTCCTCCACCTACGGCGTGCCCACGGACTCGGCCGCGGGCTACCGGACGAAGGTCGACGTGGCGAGCCGCATGTCCAACAGCGGCATCTTCTTCCACTCCGCGCCGTGGTCGGTGCGCGACCAGGGCGCGCGCAACGTCAGCCACGGGTGCATCAACATGTCGACCGAGAACGCCGCCTGGCTGCAGAGCATCTCCAACAAGGGCGACGTGATCGTGGTGCAGAACTCCGGCGGCCCGGTGCTCGAACCCTGGGACGGCCAGAGCGACTGGCAGATCCCGTGGGAGACGTGGAAGGCGGGCGGCAAGCGCTGACCGCGCTCAGGGGCGGGCGGTGACCCGGAAGGACTCGCCGCCCACCCCGACCACGTCCCCCGGGTGCACCTGCCTGCCCCGGCGGACCTCGACCTCGCCGTTCACCGTGACCTCGTCGCCGTCGATGAGGTCCTTGGCGTGCGCGCCGTCCTCGGCGGCGCCCGCCAGCTTGAGCAGCTGCCCCAGCCGGATCATGTCGTCCCGGATCTCGACCTCGCGGATCTCGCCCACCGCGCACCCTCCCCTGGCAACCGAAAAGGCCGACCCCCGCGCGAACGGGGATCGGCCTCGTACGGGTGAGTGACGGGACTTGAACCCGCGACTTCCTGGACCACAACCAGGTGCTCTACCAACTGAGCTACACCCACCACAGCGGTGCTTCTCAGCACCGTGCGCGCACAGCATAGCGTGCCCGTGCGCGGGCTTCATACCGGGTTAGGCATCCGCGGCGAGCACGGCCTCGGCGACCGCCTTGGCCTCCTCGGTGGAGGGGCCGGGCTGGGCGACGAAGGCGGTGCCGCGGTAGTAGCGCAGCTCGCGGATCGACTCGCGGATGTCGGCCAGCGCCCGGTGCGCCAGGCCCTTGTCCGGCTGCGCGTAGTAGATGCGCGGGTACCAGCGCCTGCACAGCTCCTTGATGGAGGACACGTCGACCATCCGGTAGTGCAGGTGCGCGTCGAGGGCGGGCATGTCGCGGGTGATGTAGCCGCGGTCGGTGGCGATGGAGTTGCCGCACAGCGGGGCCGTGCGGACCTCGGGGACCCACTCGCGGACGTAGTCGAGGACCTGCCGCTCGGCCTCGGCCAGGGTCAGCGTCGAGGCGCGGACCTCCTCGGTGAGCCCGGAGCGGGCGTGCATCTCCCGCACCACGTCGGGCATGCCCGCCAGGGTGTTGTCATCGGTGTGGATCACCAGGTCCACGCCGTCCCCGAGGACGTTCAGCTCGGAGTCGGTGACCAGGGCGGCGATCTCGATCAGGGCGTCCTTGCCCAGGTCGAGCCCTGTCATCTCGCAGTCGATCCATACCAGGCGGTCCGTCACGCGTGGCAGCTTAGCCGGGGGCCGCCGCCGCCCACCGGCGCCGCGCGCCCGTGTCGGGTTCCGGCGGGCGCGTCCGGATGGGCCGGCGTGTGGCGGCGGGCGCCGCGATGGATCACGCTGGGGGCATGGGCAAGGATGTCGAGTCGACGGAGTTCACCCGGGCCGATCGCCAGCGGTTCCGGCAGAAGGTGCGGCGCTGCCTGGACGTGTTCGCGCAGATGCTGGCCGAGTCCCGGTTCGACGCGGGCCGCCCCATGGCGGGGCTGGAGATCGAGCTGAACCTGGTCGACGGGGACGGTGACCCGTCGATGCGCAACGCCGAGGTGCTGGCGGCGATCTCGGACCCGGCCTTCCAGACCGAGCTGGGGCGGTTCAACATCGAGATCAACCTGCCGCCGCAGCCGCTGGGCCCGCACGGCCTGCGCGCATTCGAGGAGCTGGTGCGCGACGACCTCAACGAGGCCGAGCAGAAGGCGCGCAGGGCCGGTTCGCGGATCGTGATGGTGGGCATCCTGCCCACGCTGCAGCGAAAGCACATCAGCCTCGACGTGCTCAGCACGAACCCGCGCTACAAGCTGCTCAACGAGCAGGTGTTCGCCGCCCGCGGCGAGGACCTGGAGATCAACATCGGCGGTCCGGAGCGGCTGGTCGCGCACGCCGACTCGATCGCCCCGGAGAGCGCGTGCACCAGCGTGCAATACCACCTCCAAACCGCGCCGGAGGACTTCGCCAAGTACTGGAACGCCAGCCAGGTCGCCGCGGGCATCCAGGTGGCGCTGGGGGCCAACGCGCCGTACCTGTTCGGCAAGCAACTGTGGGCCGAGACCAGGATCGCGCTGTTCGAGCAGGCCACCGACACCCGCCCGGACGAGCTGAAGGCCCAGGGCGTGCGCCCCAGGGTGTGGTTCGGCGACCGGTGGATCACCTCGATCTTCGACCTGTTCGAGGAGAACGTGCAGTACTTCTCCGCCCTGCTGCCGCTGACCGACGAGGAGGACCCGGTGGAGGTCCTCGCCCGCGGCGACACCCCGGAGCTGCACGAGCTGCGCCTGCACAACGGCACGGTCTACCGCTGGAACCGCCCGATCTACGACGTGGTGCACGGCCGCCCGCACCTGCGGGTGGAGAACCGGGTGCTGCCCGCCGGGCCGTCCGTGGTGGACACCATGGCCAACGGCGCGCTGTACTTCGGCCTGGTGCGCGCGCTGGCCGACCAGGACCGTCCGGTGTGGACGCAGATGAGCTTCGCCGCCGCCGAGGACAACTTCCACGCCGCGGCCCGCAACGGCATCGACGCCCGGGTGTACTGGCCCAACGTCGGCGAGGTCCCGGTCACCGAGCTGGTGCTGCGCCGCCTGCTGCCGATGGCCCACCAGGGGTTGGACGCGTGGGGCGTGGACCCGGCCGACCGGGATCGGCTGCTCGGCATCATCGAGCAGCGCTGCATCACCGGGCGCAACGGCGCCACCTGGCAGGTGGAGACGGTGAAGTCGGTGGAGGCGGCGGGGTCGGTGAGCCGGGAGCAGGCGCTGCGGGAGATGGTGCGCCGGTACGCGGAGTTCATGCACAGCAACGAACCCGTGCACACCTGGCCGGTCGACTGATCTCGCGCTTGGTGCCGGGACGTGGTGGTGGTGCCCGGCTGGGTGGATGTGCTTGGCCGGGGCCCCTACGGCGATCATGTGGCCCAGCGTGACAGGGTGGGGCTGAAGGGATGCCCCACAGCCCAGGGCAGGCTTGCACATGATCGCCACCCCCGGCCAAACACATCCACCCACCCGGGCATCTGCGTAGCCGGGCCTGCGGTTTGTTGGGTGGTCGGCTGGCTTTGAGGACAGGTCCTAGGGCTGCAACCAGGGGGCCAAGAGGGCCGGGTCGGTGACCGAGTCCTCGACGCGGTGGTGGTCCTCGGGGGGCAGGGCGAGGTCGCGGAGGCGGGTTCCCCAGACCGGC
This sequence comes from Actinokineospora sp. PR83, assembly GCF_021056305.1. Classification (NCBI taxonomy): domain Bacteria; kingdom Bacillati; phylum Actinomycetota; class Actinomycetes; order Pseudonocardiales; family Pseudonocardiaceae; genus Actinokineospora; species Actinokineospora sp. PR83. Next base: position 324,893 of record NZ_JAJCXD010000040.1, on the reverse strand, counting down.
ACCTGGTCGGTCTTGCCCAGGGCCGTGGCGAGTTCGACGAGGCCCGCCAGCGCGAGGGCCCGCTCCACGGTCGGCGCCGCCTCGCCGTGGCGGCGCAGGCCCGAGTCGAGGGCGCGGTAGGCGGCCCGGTCGTCGTTCTTGAAGTCGCGGAGGATGCGGGCGTTGTCCAGGACCCTGGCGAGGCCGTGCAGCTTCTTCGATCCCCCGTACTCGACCTCCTCCGGTTCCTCGCGGTTGATGAAGATGATCGAGTTGCCGGAGGGGTCCAGAACGGTGAACCGCGAGGCGCCGGGCCGGTGGCGGGTGATCCTGGGCAGCCCCGTGGACAGCACCTTGCCGTACGCGCGGCGCATCCCCTCGGTGAACGCCGCGTGGTAGGCGGCGACGGAGCCGACCATCACCAGGCAGCCGCCGGTGTCCTCCCGCGCCGGGTCCACCGTCGCCGCCGCGCGCCCGTAGTGCAGGGCGAAGCCGCTCCACTGGAACGCCAGGTACAGGTAGGGCTTCTTCTGCTCGTAGGTGACGGTGAACCCCAGCGCCCGCCAGAACTCCAGCGTCTCCTCCGGTGCCGTGCAGTGCAGCAGCGGCACAACGGTCTCATCGGGTCGTACGGTCTCGTCCAGCATCCTCGGTCCCCCAGTGATCGTTCCGGTCGACGACGCCGGATGCTGTCACAGCGCGCGCGGCGGCGCACATGACCAAGATCAACTCCCGGCTGCCCGGTGCTCCAGGAACTGCGCCAGCAGGTCCGGCACGGCGGCGTCGGCGAGGGCGAGGCCCTGCGCCTCCCCGACGTCGAGGACCCGGTAGCCGCCGGACCCCGCCGCGGTGACGGCGGTGATCGTCAGCACGCCCGCGCGCCGCTGGAACAGGGTGCGGCTGATCTTCCAGCCCACGATCCCGGTGCGCTGCAACGCCACCGTCGACCGGTCCAGCGAACCCGACCGGCTCACCAGGTACCGCTCGGTCAGCGCGTGCCCGAGCCCCCGGTAGCGGTCGTACCCGACCAGCGCGGCCACCGGCACCAGGACCGCCACCACGACCCACGGCCAGTGCGGCCAGTCGGCGAGCAGCGCCAACCCCAGCAGCACCACCGCGACCGCCACCGTCGGCACCACCGCCCGGACCAGCCGACGCACCAGCGCGCGCGGCGGGTGCGGGCGCAGCGGCACGTCGACCCGCGCGCCCAGGACCTCCACCGCCACCCGGTGCGCCTCCGCGCGGGGCGCGGGCGGCAGCAGCAGCGCGCTGCCGCTCATCCGGCCCAGCCCGGTCGTCACCGCGCTGAGCCGCGCGCCCCGGCCCGCGCGCAGCAGCAGCGGTTCGTGCAGGTCCACCCCGCGCAGCCGGTCCTCCTCGATGGACACCGACCGGGTCGTCAGCAGCCCGCGGCGCACCCGCAGGGTCCGGTCTGCCTGGCGGGTCAGCCGGTAGCGGTGGTTCTGCAGCAGGTAGCCCAGCAGCGAGGCCAGCGCCGCGAGCACCACGGTGGCCACCGCGGTCACCGGCACGATCGTGGCCGGGCCGGACTCGGCGAACCACGTGTAGACCGAGCGCAGCACGCCGACCTCGGAGAACTCCAGGTCCAGTTCGTTGGCCAGGTTCATCAGGAAGCCGACCGAGGCGCCGACGCCGATCAGCCCGGACAGCGACAGCGGCGCGTACCGGTACCAGGAGCCCGACAGCGCCGCGATCGGCGCACCGTCGTCGGCGGCGTCCTCGGCGGCGTCGCCCGCACCGACCTCCGGGGCGCCCGCGCGGCGGTGCAGGAACACCTGGCGCAGCCGGTCGGCCTCCGCGGCGGTGACCGCGTCGAGCACCACGCCCTCGCCGCCGCCGCGCTCCTGCTTGCCGGTGCCCACCCGGACCGCGGCCAGGCCGAACAGCCGGTGCCCGAGCTTGGCGGTCAGGTCGACGGTGCGGATCCGGTCGCGCGGGATGGCCAGGCGCTGGCGGAACAGCACGCCCTTGTGCAGCTCCACCTGGGTGTCGGTGATCCGGTACTTGGTGGTCAGCCAGGACAGCAGGCCGTAGAGCACCACGAAGGCCACCGCGCCTGCCCCGGACAGCGTGCGCACCAGGTTGACGTCACCGACGAAGACCAGCGCGAACAGCGGCAGCAGCAGCCCGACCAGCTCGTTGAGCGGTCGCACGACGATCATCCTCGGGTCCAGCCGACCCCACTCCGGGGCGGGTTCGACGTACTCCGGGGCGGCGGGCAGGGGCGGGGTCACGTGGCGTCCCCGGGGGTGGCCTGGGTGGTGGCGGTCAGCTCGTCGACGATCCGGGCGGCCACCTGCTCGTCGAGGCCCTCGATGGTCACCGGCCCCTGCGCCGAGGCGGTGGTGACGGTGACGGTCGCCAGCCCGAGGAGCTGCTGCAGCGGGCCGCGGGCGGTGTCGACGGTCTGGATCCGCGAGATCGGGGCCAGCCGCCACTCCTGGTTGACCCAGCCGCCGCGGGTGAACACGGCGTCCGGGGTGGTCTCCCAGCGGTGCACCCGGTAGCGCCACTGCGGCATGACCACCACGTGCGCCACCGCGACCAGCGCGCTCACCAGCAGCGTCACCCGCAGCCAGGTCGGCGCCTCCGCGGCGAGCACGACCGGGGCGGCCTGCGCCAGCAGGACCACCAGCCAGCCGAGACCGGCGCGCAGCGCCCAGTGGCCGATGGCGCGGCGGCTGACCAGGTTCACGGGTGCGCGCAGCCGGGGGCCCGCGCCGCTGGTGGTCTCACTCACCGGGCCAGTCTGCCGGTTCGCAGGTCACCGGGCGTCATCCCGGGGTCGTAGGGGGTGATCGACCCTCCCCACCTTCGGGACCCCTCCCGGGGAAGTTCCGTTATCTCGTGCCTTGCGGCGTCACGTCTCGTCACGGCCCGCGTCGGAAGTGGTGAAGGGGACAGTCGGGGGATGAGAGGTGGGCCGCAGTGACCAGCCACAGGGAGTGGAGTGTGAGCTGTCGTGACCTGGCAGGGCGCAAGCGCGAGGTGACCGTGTTCGTGCGGGCGGGGCGGGTGGTGCTGGTGTCCCCGCCGGGGGAGACGGCCATCTTCACACCGCTGGACGTGGGCAGGCTGCGGGCGGCGCTGCGGGACGCGGTGGTGGACGCGTCGATCGAGCCCGAGAACTGACCGGTCGGGCCCCGGCAGTACTACTGTGCAGTAGATACTGGCGGAATCCGCACGGAGGCACGGCATGGCCACCTACTTCATCACCGGCGCGACCGGGTTCCTGGGGCGCAGGCTCGTCGAGCGGCTGGTCTCCCGCCCGGACTGCGACCGGGTGTACGCCCTGGTCCGCCCCGAGTCGACCGACCGCTTCACCGCGGCCTCGGCGCACTGGTCCCGGCCCGACCTGGTCGTCCCGGTCGCCGGTGACCTCACCGAACCGGGTCTGGGCGTGGACCCCGCCGCGCTGCCCGGACCGGTCGACCACGTCGTGCACCTGGCCGCGGTCTACGACTTCACCGCCCCCGCCGAGGCCAACCACGCCGCGAACGTGACCGGCACCGCGAACGTGCTCGCCTTCGCCGCCGCCACCGGCGCGGGCCTGCTGCACCACGTGTCGTCCATCGCGGTCGCCGGTGACCACCGGGGCCGCTTCGCCGAAACCGACTTCGACCTGGGCCAGCGCCACCACAGCCCCTACCACGCGACCAAGTTCGCCGCGGAGGGGCTGGTCCGCGACCAGGACGAGGTCCCGTTCCGGGTCTACCGCCCGGCCGCCGTGGTCGGCGACTCCACCACCGGCGAGATGGACAAGGTCGACGGCCCCTACTTCTTCCTGCCCGCGCTGGTCCGCCTCGCCCGGCTGCCCCGGGCGCTGCCGCTGGTCCTGCCCGAGCTGGGCCGGACCAACGTCGTCCCGGTCGACTACGTGGTCGACGCCATGGCGCACCTGATGCACCTCGACGCGCCCACCGGCACCACCTACCACCTCACCGAACCGGGCGGGCAGCCCGTGCGCGAGGTCTACAACGCCCTGGCCGCGGTCGTCGGCGCCCCCCGGATCGCGGCCACGCTGCCGGTGCGGCTGCCCGCGGTGCGCACCGTGCCCGCCCCGGCCGCCGTCGTGCTCGCCGAGCTGGGCATCCCGGCCGAGGTGCTGCCGCACCTGGACCTGCCGACCGAGTTCGAGACCGGCGCCACCGCCGTGGCGCTGGCGGGCAGCGGGGTGCGGCTGCCCCCGTTCGCCGACTACGCCCGCGTCCTGGTCGAGTACTGGGCCGAGCACCTGGACCCGGACCGGGCCTGGGTCGACTCCGGGTCGCTGCGCGGGCGGCGGGTCGTGGTCACCGGAGCGTCCTCCGGCATCGGCCGGGCCACCGCGCTCGCCGCCGGGCGGCGCGGGGCGACCGTGCTGCTGGTCGCGCGCAGGCGCGCGGAGCTGGAGGAGGTGCGCGGGGAGGTCGAGGCGCTCGGCGGCCGGGCCTCGGTGCACCCGTGCGACCTGACCGACGGCGACGCGGTGGACGCCCTGGTCAAGGAGCTGGGGGTGGTCGACATGCTGGTCAACAACGCGGGCCGGTCGATCCGCCGCGCGGTGCACCTGTCGGTCGACCGGCTGCACGACTTCGAGCGCACCATGTCGCTGAACTACTTCGCCCCGCTGCGGCTGACCCTCGGGCTGCTGCCCGGGATGCGGGCCCGCGGCTTCGGCCGGATCGTCAACGTCACCACCATGGGGCTGCAGTCGGACACGCCGCGCTTCTCCGCGTACCTGGCGTCCAAGGGCGCGCTGGAGGCGTTCGGCCGGGCGGCCGGGCGCGAGCTGGTCGCCGACGGGGTCACCGTCACCTCGGTGCGGATGCCGCTGGTGCGCACCCCGATGATCGGCGCCACCGGCGTCTACCGCGGCGTGCCCGCGGCCACCCCGGAGAAGGGCGCGGCGATGGTCCTGCGCGCGCTCACCCGGGGCGGCGACGTGGTCCAGCGGCCGGAGGGGTTCGCGCTGGAGCTGCTACGCGTCGTCGCCCCCGGCCTGGCCCGGCAGTTGCTCGGCGTCGCGTACCGACTCTCCCCGGAATCGGCCCCGGAAGCCCGGCGCCGGGCCGAGCCGCCGCTGGCCGTCCTCACCTCGACCCTCGTCCGACCGCTGTGGCGCGCCCTGCGCTGAGGGCACGAGCGCGCCGAGCGGGATCTCGATCTCCATCGTGCGCGCCTCGCGGAAGGCCACGTACCGGCCCGGCCTGCGCCGGGTCGGTCGGATCAGCGCGAACGCCGCCAGCCCGCCCACCGACAGCGCGGCGATCACCAGGGCCATCGGCAGCGCGGACCCGTGCCCGATGCCGACCAGCGGCGCGGCCAGCCCGCCGATGACGAACTGGAGCACCCCCAGCAGCGCCGCCGCGGTCCCGGCCCGGCCCGCGTGGTCGGCCAGCGCCAGCGCGGTCGAGTTCGGCGTCACCATGCCCACGCTGGCCACCACCACGAACAGCCCCGGCAGCAGGAACGGCAGGCCCAGACCGGTGAGCACGGCGGCCAGCACCGCGGCCCCGCCGACGGTGGAGCTGACCAGCCCGGCGGTCAGCAGCCTGCGCGGGGTGAACCAGCGCAGCAGCAGGTTGTTGAGCTGCGACAGCAGCACGATGCCCAGCGCGTTCACCCCGAAGACCACGCTGAACTGCTGCGGGGACAGCCCGTGCAGGTCCTGGAGCACAAACGAGGAACCGGAGATGTAGGCGAACATCGCGCCCAGGGTGAACCCGGCCGCGAGCGCGTAGGCGATGAACGTGCGGTCGGTGCCGATGCGCACGTAGGACCGCACGGTGGCGCGCAGGTGCGGGGGTTTGCGCCGCTGCGGCGGCAGCGTCTCCGGCAGGCCGACCGCGGAGGCGACCAGCAGCAGCACGCCGAACCCGGCCAGCACCACGAAGATGCCCGGCCACGACACCCAGCGCAGCACCTGCCCGCCGATGACCGGGGCGAGCATCGGGGCCAGCCCGTTGACCAGCATCAGCATCGAGAAGAACCGGGCCATCTCGGTCCCGGAGTACAGGTCGCGCACCGCGGCGCGGGCGATCACCACCCCCGCCGCCGCGCTGACGCCCTGGGCGAACCGCAGCCCGATCAGCGCGTACACCGATGGCGCCACCGCGCACACCAGCGAGCTGACCGTGTAGAGCACCAACCCGACCAGCAGCGGTCTGCGCCTGCCGAGGGAGTCCGACAGGGGCCCGGCCACCACCTGCCCGGCGGCCAGCCCGACCATGAACGCGGTCAGGGTCAGTTGGACCCGGGACTCACCCGCGCCCAGGGTGCGCGCCAGCTCCGGGAACGCGGGCAGGTACATGTCGATCGACAGCGGCCCGAACGCGGCCAGCCCGCCCAGGATGAGCGCGAGCCGAGGCTTCTGCGCCCTTGACGCCGGATTCACCCGATCAGTCTAGGTAAGAACGTGCGAGCTGCCCCTGTCGCCTGCGCCACCTGGGGTAATGCCCTGGTAGCGGCTCCGCATTCGGGTCAGGATGGGGTTCGGGCACGGTGGATCACCTGTTTGGCGGTCGTCAGGTCGAGCCCGCTTCGGACGGGAGTCGACACGGACGGTCACCCCCGGTCAGGCGGGTCATTCCCCGACCTGATCGGCGGCTTGACACACTGGGCGTCCGAGGGGTGGGAGGGTGCCATGGCCGAGCCGATCGACGCGGTGCTGACCGAGGCCGCCCAGCTCACCGCCGCCGGACAGCCAGAGGCCGCCATCTCCCTGCTGCGCCCGGTGCTGGTGGTGCACCCGGACAACCCGGCCGCGTGGTGCAGGCTCGCCGCCGCCCTGTTCGACGCCGGGCAGCCCGAGCACTGCCTCACCGCCGCCAAGCGGGCGATCACCCTCGGTGAGCGGTCCTGGGCGCACCGGCTGGCCAGCCTCGCCCTCGGCGAGCTGGGCCGGTTCGAGGAGGCCGCCACCTCCGCCGGGGAGGCCGCCCGCCGCGACCCCGACGACTGGCGCGCGCACGTGGCACTGGCCGAGGCGCACGGCCCGCGCGCGCCGCTGGACGCCCTCGCCGCCGCCCGCCGCGCGGTCGAGGTCGCCCCCGACGAGGCCCGCCCGCACGAGGTCCTCGGCGCCGCCGCCCTCTGGGCCGACGAGCGCCCACTGGCCAAGCGCGCCTTCACCGACGCGCTGCGCCTGGACCCCGCCAACACCGACACCCGCGCCCAGCTGGGCAGGCTGGCCGACGTCCGCGCCGCCCGCGCCGACCCCGGCCCGCAGGTCCCGTTCGGCCGCGCCCAGCGGATCGCGCTGTGGCTGCTGCTGCGCCGCTGCGCCGGGTGGCTGCTGCTGGGCGGGTTCCTGCTGCTGCTCGCCGGGTCGCCGCAGCCGAGCAGGCTGCTGGTCTGGTTCGCGCTGGCGTTGCTGCTGGCGGTCGCCGGGACGGGGCTGCACGGGGTGCTGGGCCTGCCGCGCACCGCCCGCCTGCCGCTCGCGCAGCTCTGGAGCCGGGTGCCGCTGTTCTGCGTCGGCGCGGGCCTGCTCGGGGTGGGGCTGGCGTCGCTGACGGTGTGGACCGTCGCACTGGCCTTCGGCGCGACCGGGACGCAGCCGCTGATCCCGGCGCTGGTGGCGGCGGCGCTGTCCGGACTGGTGTGCTGGGTCGGCCTGGCGCGGATGCGGATGCGCTGACCTCCGCCACTCACCCCCCGTTCGTCCTGGTCTGTCCGGACAGGACAGCCACAGGTGGGGTGCGCCACCACCACCCGCGCACCACCTCGGCCCGCGGTTCCGGCTGATGAGCTGGAGCGACCCGTGGCAGCCCGGCGCGGGCTTGGTCCTCGGCGCCGCCTGCGCGCTGTTGCTGGTGCTCACGAGCGTGTCAGCAAGGACACCCCTGCCCAGGCGCACCCGGCGGACGGTGCCGCCCGAGGGCTTCGCCCAGCCGGACCACGCCCACCCGGGCGCACCGGTGTCGCCCCCGCAGGGCTGCGGGCAGCCGGTCCCGCCGCCGGGCGGCGCGCGGCAGTATCCGCCGCAGGGTTTCGGTCAGCCGCAGCCGAGCCACCCGCAGCCGGGCGGGGTACGCGCCGCCCCCGCCGTTCGGCCCCCAGGGCTGATGCCCTCCCGTCCGCGGCGCCGAGCCCGGTTCCCCACCCGCGCCCCGATCCCCGCTCATCCGTTGTCCCGCCCGGGCGCCGGTGCCACACTGCCGCGGCACGGTTCGACGGCGAAGGCGGGCGGGACGGTCATGCACGCGGGCTACCAGAACGAGATCTACGGACGCGGCCTGGCCGGTGAGGTCCCCCCGTTCACCACCGACGCCACCCGCCTGGAGGCCGCGGCCGCCGAGGTGATGGCGCCGGGCCCGTTCGGCTACGTGGCGGGCGGCGCGGGCTCCGGCGACACCGTGCGCGCCAACCGGGACGCCTTCGCCCACTGGCGGCTCGTGCCCCGGGTGCTCACCGACGCCACCACCCGCGACCTGTCGACGACCGTCCTGGGCACCCGGGTGCCCGCCCCGGTCCTGCTCGCGCCGGTCGGCGTCCAGTCGATCGTGCACCCGGACGGGGAACTGGCCACCGCTCGGGCCGCCGCGGCGCTCGACGTCCCGATGGTCCTGTCCACCGCCAGTTCCCACCCCCTGGAGCAGGTTGCCGAGGCGGGCGGCGACGGTCCCCGCTGGTTCCAGCTCTACTGGCCCAACGAGCCGGAGGTGTGCGCCAGCCTGCTCCGGCGGGCCGCCCGCGCAGGCTTCACCACCCTGGTCGTCACCCTCGACACCTGGACCCTCGCCTGGCGCCCCCGCGACCTCGACCGGGCCTACCTGCCGTTCATCCGGGCCACCGGCGTGGCGAACGCCTTCACCGACCCGGCCTTCCTGGCGGGCCTGGCCCGGTCGCCGGAGGACGACCAGGGGGCGGCGGTGCAGCGCTGGGTCCGCCTGTTCACCGGCACGGACAAGCGGTGGGACCAGCTCCCGTTCCTGCGCGAGCACTGGGACGGCCCGATCGTGCTCAAGGGCGTCCAGCACGTCGACGACGCCCGCCGCGCCGCCGAGGCGGGGGTGGACGGGATCGTCGTGTCGAACCACGGTGGCCGCCAGGTCGACGGGGCGGTGGCGTCCCTGGACGTGCTGCCGGAGATCGCCACCGCCGTCGGCGACCGCATGGAGGTCCTGTTCGACTCCGGTGTGCGCACCGGCGCCGACGCGGTCAAGGCCCTGGCCCTGGGCGCCAAGGCCGTCCTGGTGGGCAGGCCCTACGTCTACGGCCTGGCGCTGGCGGGGGAGGAGGGCGTCCGCCACGCGGTCCGCTGCCTGCTGGCCGACCTGGATCTCACGATGGCCCTCACCGGCCACCGGACCCTCGACGACCTCTCACCGGACTCCCTCCGCCGCGCCTGAACCCGGCGCGCTACTTGGCGTCCGCGTAGGAGTCCACAATGGACGCGGCGAGCGGGAACTGCACGACCGCCCCGGCGAAGACCAACCGGGAGGCCTCCAGCGCCGCCTCCTCGACCTCGGCCGCCACCAGCGGGGCCACCTCGGCCGGGCAGTGCACGATCACCTCGTCGTGCTGGAAGAACACGATCTCGGCGGTCACCCCCAGCAGCCGCCGCCGCAGCGACGCCAGCATCGCCAGCGCCCAGTCCGCCGCCGAGGCCTGCACCACGAAGTTGCGGGTGAACCGCCCCCAGTCCCGCGCCGCCTGCCGGGCCCGCCGCTCCACCCCCTCGTCCCCGGACGCGGAGACCCGCTCCCGCCACGCCTCGCTCGGCGGCGGCGAGGTCCGCCCGAGCCGCGACCGCACCACCTGCCCGGCCTCCCCGACCCGCGCCGCCTGCTCCACGTACTCCACCGCCACCGGGAACCGCTTGCGCAGCACGGCGAGCAGCGCCCCGGCGGGCCCGGAGGTGCCGCCGTACATGGCCGAGAGCATCGCGGTCTTCGCCCGGTCCCGGTCCCCGTCGAACGCGTCCGCCGCCACCCCCGCGTACAGGTCGTCCCCGGCGGCCACCTCGGCGAACCGCGGGTCCCCGGACAGCGCCCCCAGCACCCGCGGCTCCAGTTGCGCGGCGTCGGCCACCACCAGCGCCCACCCCGGGTCGGCCCGGACCGCGGTCCGCAGCACCTTGGGCAGTTGCAGCGCGGCCCCGCCCCGGGTCGCCCACCGCCCGGACACCACCCCGCCGACCACGTAGTCCGGCCGGAACCGCCCGCCCTCGACCCAGCTCTCCAGCCACGACCACCCGTGCGCCACCCACAGCCGCGCCAGTTCCTTGTAGGCGAGCAGCGGCTCCACCGCCGGGTGCTCGACGCCCTTCAACACCCAGGCCCGCGCCGAGTCGACCTCGATCCCCTCCCTGGCGAACGCCTTGACGATGCTCGGCGGGTGGTCCGGGTTGATCGGCCGCCCGGAGAACGCCGCCGAGATCCGCGCGGCCAGTTCGGCGAGCCGGGCGGGCCGGGCGCCCGGCGCGGGCCGCGGCCCCAGGGACGACACCAGCAGGTCCAGGTGCACGTCGACCCGCCACGGCAGCCCGAAGTGCGTCATCTCCGCCGCGGCCAGCCCGCCCGCGGACTCCGCGGCCACCAGCAGTCGCAGCAGGTCGGGCCGGGCGGTCCCGGCGATCCGCCGCTCCTGGTCGGCCAGCACGTCCACCGCCTGCGCCACCGGGTCGGCACCCGCGGGCGTGGTCCGCCGGTCGGCCTCGAACAGCGCGGGCTGCTCCCCGCGCGCCTGCGGCTTCGCGTCCTCCGGCTCGGGCAGCCCGCGCGGTCGCGCCCACGCCGCGGCCACGTTCCGCGGCCTGCCCGGCCGCTCCTCGAAAGCCAGCAAGATCGCCTCCGCCAGCCCCAGGTCGTGGCACCGCCCCAACCGCACGCCCGCCCGCAGCAGCGCCGGGTACACCTCCGCCAGCGACGGCACCACCCACCGCGGTCCGACGCGCCGCTCCAGCTCGCCCATCCACCCGGCCAGGTCGGCCACCTCGGTGACGCCACCGCCCCCGGTGGCGGCGTCCTCGGACACGACCGCCCGCCCACCCCCGTCTTCCCCCGGCACGACCACGACCCGCATACCCGCATTGTCCGGTCCGGCACCGACAAAAAGCGCGCGGCTTGCGCGGGCACGACAAGAATTCCGGCTGGTGGCCAGGGGGAAGTGAGCGGTCCGTACCGGCGGTAGGGCCACTGGTTGACTCATGAGTAGGTTCTACGGCACGGTGTTACCGAAGGGTAACCCCAGGAGGCTATCGGTGACCGAGTACCTGACCCGTGTGCGTGATCTCGCGGCCATGGTCCCCACGGCGGTGCGCAGCGTGGACGTGATGCGCAAGGCGGGACTGGTCCCGCTGAGCAGGCCCGACCACGTGCTCAAGTCGGCGATGGCCGTGCGCAAGTACGGGCCCATCGCCGGAGCCGCCCGCGTGGCCGCGACCAGGGACAGCAAGGCCGTCGGACTCGTCGACGAGCTGGGATCGCTGACCTTCAGCCAGCTCGACCTCCGGTCGAACGCGCTGGCCAGGGCGCTCGCCGCGCAGGGCGTGACCGAGCACTCCGTGGTGGCGCTGCTGGCCCGCGACCACCGCGGCGCCGTCGAGACCATGCTGGCCACCGGCAAGCTGGGCGCCCGGCTGCTGCTGATGAACACCGGCTTCGCCAAGCCGCAGCTGATCGACGTCACCGAGCGCGAGGGCGTCACCGTGTTCGTGCACGACCAGGAGTTCACCGAACTGGTGGACACGCTGCCGGACACCCTGCCCCGGTTCCTGGCGTGGGTCGACACCACCCCGACGGCGGAGCGCACGCTGGAGCAGCTCATCGCCGCCACCGACGACGCGCCGCTGCCCGCGCCGAGCAGGCCCGGCGGGATGGTGCTGCTGACCAGCGGCACCACCGGGACCCCCAAGGGCGCCCCGCGGCAGGTGCGCTCGCCGCTGGCCGCCGCGCAGTTCCTCGACCGCATCCCGCTGCGCGCGGGGGAGGCGACCGTGCTGGCCGCGCCGCTGTTCCACGCGACCGGCATCTCGCAGTTCATCATCAGCTTCGCCCTGCACTCCGCGGTCGTGCTGCGCCGCAGGTTCGACCCCGAGGCCACGCTGCGGATGATCCAGGCCAATCGGGCCACCGCGCTGGTGCTGGTGCCGACCATGCTCCAGCGGATCATGGACCTGGGGCCGGAGGTGCTGGGCAAGTACGACACGTCCAGCCTGCGCATCGTGTTCACCGCGGGCTCCGCCCTGTCGCCCGAGCTGGGCAACCGCGCCAGCAAGGTGTTCGGCGACGTCATCCACAACCTGTACGGCTCGACCGAGGTGTCGGTGGCGACCGTGGCCACCCCGGCGGACTGGCGCGCCGCGCCGGGCACCGTGGGCAAGCCGCCGGTGGGCTGCAAGGTCGTGCTCTACGACGACCGCGGCGCCGCGATCACCGAGCCCGGCGTCACCGGCCGGATCTTCGCGGGCAGCGGCCTGGCCTTCGAGGGCTACACCGACGGCCGCAACAAGGAGGTCATCGACGGGCTGCTGTCCACCGGCGACCTGGGCCACTTCGACGCCGAGGGCAGGCTGTTCATCGACGGCCGCGACGACGACATGATCGTCTCCGGTGGGGAGAACGTGTTCCCGGCCGAGATCGAGAACCTGCTGGTGGAGTTCCCCGGCGTGGTCGAGGCGGCGGTGCTCGGCGTCGAGGACGAGAAGTTCGGCCAGCGGCTCAAGGCCTACGTCGTGGTCGAGGAGGGCACCTCGGTGGCCGAGGACGACCTGCGCGAGCACGTGAAGAGCAACCTCGCCCGGTTCAAGGTCCCGCGCGACGTGGTGTTCCTCGACGAGCTGCCGCGCAACGCCACCGGGAAGCTGATGCGCAAGCGGCTGCCTGAATTCGGCTGAGCGGCATTATCACGCTGCGTTGAACCGGCACAAGCTCCGGGAGTCGGGGATGCCGCTCTGAAATGGCGTTGATTCGACCGTCCGCCGACCTGGGTCAAACAAATTTCACGCAATCGATGCACCATGGTGGTTAATCACCGCGAAACGGGGAAGTTCTCCTGCATCGGGGCTTTGACCTGCTGAAACCAACTGAAACCACGTCACCTCAAGGATCATCTCCCGATGATCGCGCTCGTCCGCCGCTGGGCTGTGCGGCGCACCTCGAATACGCCGTACGGCCCAGTTGTGGCAAGTGTGAACCGTTGCCCCGGTGTCCGCTTCCCGCGTTGCATAACCATCGAGCAACGACGCGGAGAGTGACCACGGTGAACCTCTCCAGCGTCGGAGTGGTTCTTGTCGGGGCAAACGGAAGGCACTCCCATGAACACGAGGCGCGAAGGTCGTCGGGGCCGATTCGCAGTCGGCTTCGGTCTCGTCGGCGCGGCGGCCGCGGTGGCCGCACTGGCCACCCCCGCCCAGGCGGCCGAGGGGCGGATCCGGTTGGCGGGCACCGCGAACGCGGTGGCCGACAGCTACATCGTGGTCCTCAAGGACTCCCTGCGGGCCGCTGAGGTCAGCACCCGGGCGAACGCGCTCGCCGGTCGCTTCGGCGGTCGGGTGGGCAAGACCTACGACTCGGCGCTGGACGGGTTCTCCGTCCACATGGGCGAGGCGCAGGCCAAGAAGCTCGCCGCGGACAGCTCGGTCGCCTACGTGCAGGCGAACCAGCGGTTCCACGTGGACGCCACCGCGTCCTGGGGCCTGGACCGGATCGACCAGGCGGACCTGCCGCTGGACGACACCTACCGCGCGCCCTCCGACGGTGCGGGCGTCACCGCCTACATCGTCGACACCGGCATCAACGCCGCGCACGAGGCCTTCGGCGACCGGGTCAAGAGCGGCTTCGACGCCGTGGACGACGACTCCGACCCCGACGACGAGAACGGCCACGGCACGCACGTGGCGGGCACCGTCGGCGGCGCCGAGTACGGCGTGGCCCCGGGGGTCGACCTCGTCGGCGTCCGCGTCCTCGACGCGGGCGGCTCCGGCACCACCGAGGGCGTGGTCGCGGGCATCGACTGGGTGACCGAGAACCACTCCGGCCCGTCGGTGGCCAACATGAGCCTCGGCGGCGGCGTCGACGAGGCCCTCGACAGCGCGGTGCGCGGCGCGATCTCCTCCGGTGTCGTGTTCGCCGTCGCGGCGGGCAACTCCGGCGACGACGCGGCGTCCTACTCGCCCGCCAGGGTCGGCGAGGCCATCACCGTGGCCGCCTCGGACATCGACGACGCCCAGGCGGACTTCTCCAACCACGGCGACACCGTGGACCTCTACGCCCCGGGCGTGGACATCACCTCGTCCTGGATCGGCGGCGGCACCGCCGAGAAGACGATCAGCGGCACCTCGATGGCCACCCCGCACGTGACCGGTGCGGCGGCCCTCTACCTGGCGCGCAACCCCGGTTCGAGCCCGGCGGAGGTGGCCGACGGCCTCACCGGCGCGGCCACCCCGGACAAGATCACCAACGCCACGGCGGGCACCCCCAACCTGCTGCTCAACGTGGGCTGAGAACAACGCCGGAGATGCCCCCGCCACCCTCGTGGCGGGGGCATCTCCCGTTCCGGGCGGGGTGAGCCGGGCGCCGCGGGTCCCGGTCGCGGCGGCGCCGATCGGGGTGAGCCTGTTGAACCGACCACTACTAAGCGGTAGCTTAGTAAGCAGTGCTCACCAGCAATCCGGAGGTTTCCCCGTGGACTTCGCGCACAGCGCCCGTGCGACCGAGTACCTGGATCGGGTCGGTGAGTTCATCGCCACCGAGATCGACCCGGTCGAACCGGACTACCACCGCGAGCTGGCCGCCTTGGACGACCCGTGGGTCGTCCTCCCGGTCATCGAGGAGCTGAAGGCGAAGGCCAGGGCCAAGGGCCTGTGGAACCTCTTCCTGCCCGACACCGAGCACGGCGCCGGGCTCAAGAACGTCGAGTACGCGCCGCTCGCGGAGCTGATGGGCCGCTCGGCCATCGCCCCGGAGGTCTTCAACTGCAACGCCCCGGACACCGGGAACATGGAAGTCCTGCACATGTTCGGGTCCCAGGAGCAGAAGGACCGCTGGCTGACCCCGCTGCTCGCCGGGGAGATCCGCTCGGCGTTCTGCATGACCGAGCCGGACGTCGCCTCCTCCGACGCGACGAACATGGCCGCCACCGCGATCGTCGAGGACGACGAGGTCGTGCTCAACGGCACCAAGTGGTTCTCCACCGGCATCGGGCACCCCAACTGCAAGGTCGCCATCTTCATGGGCCTGACCGACCCGGACGCGCACAAGTACGCCCGGCACTCGATGGTCCTGGTCCCGCTGGACACCCCCGGGGTCTCCGTGGGGCGGATGCTGCCGGTCTTCGGCCGCGTCGACGCCCCCTCCGGGCACGGCGAGGTCACCTTCACCGACGTGCGGCTGCCGCTGGAGGCGGTCATCGCCGGACCCGGCCGCGGCTTCGAGATCGCCCAGGGCCGCCTCGGCCCGGGCCGCATCCACCACTGCATGCGGCTGATCGGCCTGGCCGAGAAGGCCCTGGAGCTGGCCTGCCGCCGCGCCACCGACCGGGTCGCCTTCGGCAAGCCGCTGGCCAACCTGGGCGGCAACCGCGAGCGCATCGCCAACGCGCGCATCGGCATCGACCAGGCCAGGTTGCTGGTGCTGAGCACGGCGTGGAAGCTGGACACGCACGGGCTGCGCGGTGCGCTGTCCGAGGTCTCCCAGATCAAGGTGGTGGTCCCGAACATGGCGCTCGGCGTGATCGACATGGCCATCCAGCTGCACGGCGGCGCCGGGATGACCGACGACTTCCCGCTGGCCGCGGCCTACGCCGGGGCCCGCGCGCTGCGCCTGGCCGACGGCCCGGATGAGGTCCACCAGGGCGTCGTGTCCCGCATCGAGCTGAAGAAGTACCTCCCGTGAGCCCCCGCGTCCTGGTCACCGGAGCGGGGTCCGGTCTCGGCAAGGCGCTCGCCACCAGGTGGGCGCGGTCCGGCGCGCGCGTGCTGGTCACCGACGTGAACCCGGCCGCGGCGGAGGCGGTGGCCGCGGAGCTGGACACCCGGTTCCTCGCCCTCGACGTCACCTCCGAGGAGTCCTGGGAGGCGGCCAGGCTGTGGTGCGCCGCCGAGTGGGACGGCCTCGACGTGCTGGTCAACAACGCGGGCGTCGGCGCGGGCGGGCGGATCGAGGTCGTCCCGATGGCCGACTGGGACTGGATCATCGACATCAACCTCAAGGGCCCGGTGCGCGGCTGCCGGACCTTCACGCCCCTGTTCAAGGCGCAGGGCAGCGGCCACATCGTCAACGTCGCCTCGATGGCCGCGATCATGAACCTGCCCGCCATGGCCCCGTACAACGTGGTCAAGGCCGGGGTGCTGTCGCTGTCGGAGACGCTGCGGTTCGAGCTGGCGCCCTACGGCATCGGCACCACCGTGGTCTGCCCCGGCTTCTTCAAGACCAACCTGCCCGACGCCGCGCGCAACGCCGACCACCCCGGGGTCAACGTCACCCGCAAGCTGATGGAACGGGCCACCGTCACCGCCGACGACGTCGCCGAGCAGGTCGTCGCGGGCGTGGCCGAGAACCGGTTCCTGGTGCTGACCCACGAGGACGGCAGGCAGTCCCACGAGTTCAAGCGCCTGCAACCGGAGGCGTACGAGGCGCAGGTCGTCTCGTTCTGGGACCGGATGCGGTCGAAGATCGAAGGGGAGAACCCGTGAGCCGCAAGAACATCCTCATCACCGGTGCCAGCTCCGGCCTCGGCGAGGAGATGGCCCGGCAGTTCGCCGCGCTGGGCCGCAACCTGGCGCTGGCCGCGCGGCGCACCGACCGGCTCGACGAGCTGAGCGCGGAGCTGACCGCGACCTACCCCGGCATCACCGTCGGCACCCGGGCGCTCGACGTCAACGACCACGACGCCGTGTTCAGGGTGTTCGGCGAGTTCCGCGAGGAACTGGGCACGCTCGACCGGGTGGTCGTCAACGCGGGCCTGGGCAAGGGGCAGCCGATCGGCACCGGCTACTTCTACGCCAACAAGCAGACCGCGGAGACCAACTTCGTCGCCGCGCTCGCCCAGTGCGAGGCCGCGATGGAGGCGTTCCGCGAGCAGAACTCCGGCCACCTGGTCGTCATCTCCTCGATGAGCGCCATGCGCGGCATGCGCGGCAACCTGTCCACCTACGCCGCCACCAAGGCCGGGATCGCCGCGCTGGCCGAGGGCATCCGCGTCGACACGCTCAAGACGCCGATCAAGGTCAGCACGATCTACCCGGGCTACATCCGCTCGGAGATGAACGACAAGGTCAAGAAGACCCCGCTGATGGTCGACACCGTGCCCGGGGTGCGGGCGATGGTGAAGGCCATCGAGCGCGAGGTGGCCGAGGCGTGCGCCCCGTCGTGGCCGTGGACCCTGCTCGGCTTCGCCATGCGCAACCTGCCGCTGCCGATCGTCGCGAAGATGTCATGAGCGCACCCCGCGACACCGCGTCCGAGGTCCGGGCGGAGGACAGCTTCGACACCGCCGCCGTGCACGCCTGGCTCCGGTCCGTCGTGGACGGTCTGGACACCGAACCGGTCGTGCACCAGTTCCCCGGCGGCGCCTCGAACCTGACCTACCTGCTCACCTACCCGGACCGGGAGCTGATCCTGCGCCGCCCGCCGGTGGGCAAGAAGGCCGCGTCCGCGCACGACATGCGGCGCGAGTACCGGGTGCAGAAGGGTCTCAAGCCGGTCTACCCGTACGTGCCGACGGTCCTCGGGCTGTGCCAGGACGAATCGGTCCTCGGGTCCGACTTCTACGTCATGGAGCGGATCGAGGGCACGATCCTGCGCAACGACCTGCCCGAGGGCGTGGAGTTGGGCACCGAACAGGCGCGGGCGCTGTCGACGGCGCTGATCGACCGGCTGGTCGACCTGCACCGCGTCGACCCGGAGGCCGCCGGGCTCACCGACCTGGGCAAGGGCAGCGGGTACGTCGCCCGCCAGGTCGGCGGCTGGTCCACGCGCTACACGGCCGCGCGCACGGAGAACGTGCCGGACTTCGCCGCCGTCATGGACTGGCTCGCGGCGCACCAGCCCGACGACGTCGCCACCGTGGTCATCCACAACGACTGGCGCTTCGACAACGTCGTGCTGGACGACTCCCTCGACGTCGTCGGCGTGCTCGACTGGGAGATGTCCACCCTCGGCGACCCGCTGATGGACCTCGGCGGCGCGGTCGCCTACTGGATCCAGGCCGACGACGACGCGGTGTACCAGCAGGCCCGGCGCCAGCCCACGCACCTGCCCGGGATGCTCACCCGCGCCGAACTGGTCGACCACTACTGCGCGCGGATGGGCCTGAGCACCGCGAACTGGGCGTTCTACGAGGCGTTCGGGCTGTTCCGGCTGGCCGTGATCATGCAGCAGATCTACTACCGGTTCCACCACGGGCAGACCACGAACCCGCGCTTCAAGGACTTCTGGATGTTCGTCGGGTACCTGGAGTGGCGCTGCCGCGAAGTCATCGGCGGGGCGTGAGGCGGGCATGAGCGTCGTCTACCTGTTGCGCCACGGCCAGGCGTCCTTCGGCGCGGCGGACTACGACGTCCTGTCGCCGCAGGGGGAGTTGCAGGCCAAGGTGCTGGGCGAGGAGCTGCGCACGCGCGGCACCGCCCCGGTCCAGGCGTGGTCCGGCACCCTGTCGCGGCAGCGCGCCACCGCGTCCATCGCCCTGGCCGCGGCGGGCCTCGACCTGCCGGTGCGGGAGGACCCGCGGTGGAACGAGTACGACCACCTGGGGCTGGTGCAGCACCTGCTGGCGCGGGAGGACGTGGGTGCGCCCGCCTCTCCCCGCGAGTTCCAGGCCGTGCTGGACCGGGCGCTGCACGGCTGGATCGCCGACGGTGAATCGGCCGGACCTGCCGGGACCTACGCGGACTTCGACGCCGCCGCCGCGGCCGCGCTGACCGAGCTGGCGTCGGGCCTCGGGTCCGGCGGCACGGCGGTCGTGTTCACCTCGGGCGGGGTGATCGCCACGCTGTGCTCGCGGCTGCTCGGGTTGCCCGGGGCGGCGCTGGTCGCGCTGAACCGGGTCGTGGTCAACGCGGCGATCACCAAGGTCGTGCACGGGCGCGCGGGGGCGTCGCTGGTGTCGTTCAACGAACACGGGCACTTCGAGGGCCCGAACCGGGAGTTGTTGACGTATCGCTGAGGAGTCCGGCATGGGTCGTCCGAAGATCGAACCGGTCGTGTGGCGGGCACCCGCGCCCGGGCCGAAGCCGACACCCGCCCCGCTGCCGCCGCTGACCGTGCACCCGGTCAACGGCTTCGGCGCGGAGGACGTGCTGGTGGACATCGACGGCACTGTCCTCACCGGACTCTCCGACGGGCGGATCGTGCGACTGGCGCCGGACGGCAGCCGGATCGAGGTGGTGGCCGCGACCGGCGGCCGTCCACTCGGGCTGGAACACCACCCCGACGGCCTGCTGGTGTGCGACGCGCACCGCGGCCTGCTGCTGGTCACCGGCTCCGACGTGGCGGTCCTCGTCCCGCGCGGACCGGACCTCAACCTGTGCAACAACGCCGCGGTGGCCGAGGACGGCACGGTGTACTTCACCGACTCCACCAGCCGCTTCGACCTGGAGCACTACCGCGCCGACCTCATCGAGCACTCCAGCACCGGCAGGCTCCTGCGCCGCACCCCCGACGGCGCAGTCGAGGTGCTGCTCACCGGCCTGAGCTTCGCCAACGGCGTGGCCCTCACCCCGGACCGGTCCGGGGTGATCGTCTCCGACATGGCCGCCTACCGGCTGCACAAGGTCCCGGTGACCGGTCCCACCGCCGCCGCCTCCGCCGCCACGGTGTTCGTCGACGACCTGCCCGGCTTCGCCGACAACCTCTCCCTTGGCACCGACGGCCTGCTGTGGCTCGCCTTCGCCAGCCCCCGCGACCCGGTGCTGGACGCGCTGCTGGGCAAGCCGCCGGTGCTCCGGCAACTGCTGTGGCGCCTGCCGCAGAAGCTGCAACCCGCCCCGCAGCGCACGGTGTGGGTCCGCGCGCTCGACCCGCGCACCGGCGCCACCGTGCACGACTTCCACGGCACCCCACCGGACTTCCACATGGCCACCGGCGTCCGGGAGAGCGGCGGCACGGTGTGGCTGGGCAGCCTCCAGGAACCCGCCGTGGCCGCCTTCACCGTCCCGAAGTGACAGTGGACCCCGGCACGGCCGCCCGACCGCGCCGGGGCACCCGGGGTGATCGCCACCCCGGGTGCCCCCACCCGGTCCGAATCGGCGGGACGGCGCCGGGAACGCGCACTGGTTAGCATCGGACCATGCCCAGGACCGCCACCGCGCACAAGCCCGACCGATCGGAACTGATCGACTTCCTGCGCAGGCGCACCAAGTGCGTCCTCGCCACCACCCGCGCCGACGGCAGGCCCCAGCTCTCCCCGGTGACCTACGGCGTCGACGCCGAGGGGCGCATCGTGGTCTCCACCTACCCGGAACGCGTCAAGGCCCGCAACACCCGCCGCACCCCCACCGCCTCCCTCTGCGCCCTCTCCGACGACTGGGACGGCCCGTACGTGCAGGTCGACGGCACCGCCGAGGTCCTCGACCTCCCCGAGGCGCTGGAACCGCTGGTCGACTACTTCCGGTCCATCTCCGGTGAGCACCCCGACTGGGACGAGTACCGCGCCGCGATGACCCGCCAGGGCAAGTGCCTCATCCGGATCACCATCACCCGTTGGGGCCCCATCGCCACCGGCGGCTTCCCGCCCCGCCTAGCAGGCTGAACACCCCCATTCCCGGTCGACCGGGCCGCCCCGCCCGCCACCACCGCGGGCCCCCGCCCCCGGTGCCGCCGACGTGCCCGGTCTCCTCGCCGCGTGCGAACTCCCTGCTGTGCTGTGATTCCCCATGTCGACGACGCTAACAACGACCCCCGACAATCCCGGGCCGATCGCGGTGCCACTGCGCGCCGAGCCGGAACCCGCCCACCCGGCGCGGCCGCGCGGGAAACGGACTTCCACGGGCCGCGGGTGTCACCGGAACAGACCCATTCCAGTGGTATCCGCCACCGCGTCCGCGTCGACCCCCCGGCGCCCGGCGCGCGGGCGGTTATAGTCCGTCGAATCCGGTCGGCAGGCCGCCGCCCGCTGGGATGACCCCACAGGAGACCGCCGTGCGTCCGGGCGCGCCACTCGAGGTCACCACTCGGACCACCAGGTCCGCGGTGGTCGTCGCCGCCGTCGGGCGGGTCGACCTGATCAGCGAGGCCCCGCTGCGGGAGCAGGTGCTCGACGCCTGCGAAGAGGACACCGTCAAGCGGTTCGTGGTGGTCGACCTCACCGGCGTCACCTTCCTCAGCGTCGGTTCGGCCCCGCTGTTCCTGCGCGCGCACTACCACTGCCTGCACCGCGGCAAGCTGCTCCGCGTCGCCGTGCCGCCGGGACCCGCCCTGCACACGCTGCAACTCACCGGCGTCCGGGACGTCGTGGCGGTCTACCGCGACCTCCCGTCGGCGTTGCAGAGCGAAACCCGCTCCCCCTGGTAGCGCAAGCCGGTTCCCGGTGTCCACCGCATGATGCGCCCCATCGTGCATCGGCCGGTGACGAGTGCATCACCGCATCGCAGATCCCCCGATCGGGTGGCAGGTCCACGCCCTCCCCATCCAGTCGGTGCTGCCCCCGCCCCCGGTGACGCCCGCCTGACCACACCGCCCGGCGGACCACGGGCGGCGGTTCCCCGATCCGGCGAGCCGGTGGCCCTGCGCGACCCGCGCCGCCGGTGCGCCGGGGTGATCCAGTGGTCACCCGCCGTCCCCGCTGGTAGCCCTTGGAGGGGCAGGGGCCGATCCGCTCGATCTCGGAGGACCACAGATGAACCGCCACCACACGCGGCCGGTCACCCCGCAGACGTCGGCGAGCGCGGACCGCCTTCGACCTGCCGCACCAGGTCCCCCGGCCACCGACCGACCAGGGGAACCGCACGCCTCGATACCGATCTGAGCTGTTCTCCCCACCGGCCCACAGGCGCCGGTGGGACCCCCGCCTCCGCCGTTGCCCGCCCTGCCCGGCACAGGCGGTCCGGTCACCGGGCCGGGGAAACCCGCCGCCGCCGCACGGCCCGGTGACGACGGACCCCGGCGCCCACCAGGGCGCCGGGGTCCGTGGCGGCACTATCCTCTGCGCCATGCGCCGCGTCACCGGAAAACAGGTGGTCGACCTGGACGCGGCGGGCTTCGCCGCCCACCGCGCCCGGTACCCCCGGGCCGTCCTCGACGTCGGCACCGGCGACGGCAAGCACCCCCAGCACCTCGCCCGCGAACGCCCCGACACCCTGGTCGTCGGCTTGGACGCGGCCAAGGACAACATGCGCAAGGCCGCCACCAGGGCGGCGGCCAAACCGGCCCGGGGCGGCCTGCCGAACCTGCTCTACATCTGGTCCGCGGCCGAGCAGCTACCCGAGGGCCTGACCGGCTTCACCGAGCTGCACGTCCTCATGCCCTGGGGCAGCCTGCTGCGCGGGGTCCTCGGCTCCGACCCGACGATGCTGCGCGGCCTCGCCGCGGCCTGCGAGCCCGGCGCGGAGTTCCTGGTCACCCTCAACCTGCACGCCTGGCAGCCGCCGGTGCCGGAGGTGGGGGAGCACCCCGAGCCCACCCCGGAGTCGGCCGTGGAAACCCTGGGGCCCGCCCTGGCCACCGCGGGCTGGCGCCTGGACACCGCCGCCTACCTCGACGCCGCTGGGATCGCCGCCCTCGCCACCTCGTGGACCCGCAGGCTCAACTCCTCCCGCGACAGGTTGGAGGTCTTGGCGCTGACCGGTGTGGTGAACCCCGGTCCTGGTTGAGCCGTAGCACCAGGTCGTGGGCCTGCTTGTGCGACCGGCGCCGCTGAGATTGCCGCTTTCGCCGCCTCGTGCACTCGCAGGCTCAACTCTTCCCGCGACAGGTTGGAGGTCTTGGCGCTGGCCGGTGTGGTGAACCCCGGTCCTGGTTGAGCCGTAGCACCAGGTCGTGGGCCTGCTTGTGCGACCGGCGCCGCTGAGATTGCCGCTTTCGCCGCCTCGTGCACTCGCAGGCTCAACTCCTCCCGCGACAGGTTGGAGGTCCTGGCGCTGACCGGTGTGGTCAACCCCGGTCCCGGTTGAGGCGCAGCACCAGGTCGTAGGCCTGCTTGCGGGACCACCCCGGCTGACCCGCCAGCGCCTTCACGATCGTCGTTGGCGACACCGACTGCGCCAGCAGCGCCGTGACCAGGCCCTCGGACACCGCCGGGCCGTCGGCGACCACCTCGTCGGCCACCGGGTCCAGCGCGCACAGCACGTCCCCGCGCACCACCAGCTCGCGCACCCGCGCCACCGGCCCCCACACCGGCCGCTCGGCCGTCTCCGAGCCCGCGTCGGCGCCCACCACCGCAGCCGTCCGCGTCCCCACCGCCTTGACCACGTCGTCGAGCACCCGCGCCAACCCCGCGCCCGGCGCCCGGAACACCACCGCCGAGGTCCGGTGCGCCCCCGCCAGCCGCACCACCTCGCGCCTGCCCGGCGCCCCCACCACCAGCACCGGAGCCCACCGCGGCGACACCGCCGCGACGGCCAACTCCGGCGGCAGCCCCAACACCTCCACCACCGGCCGCTCCGCCCACGACAGCACCTCCGCGGCGAACGGGTGCGGACCCTCCGAAGTGGACACGGCGAGCACGCGCCCGTTGTCCCGCAGCACCTCCGCCGCGTCCACCGCCCGGGACACGCCGGACAGCAGGGCCCGGGCGCCGTCGTCCTCGGCGACCACCGCGTCCGCGGCCGCCCGCTCGGCGGCCAGCCGCGCCGGGTCGCCCGCGCGGAACCGGACCAACCGGCCCACCCCGGCCGCGTCGCGCTCGACCACCACGTCCACCTCGACCTCCGGGTCCGCCAGGGCCAGGGCCAGGTCGCGGGGCAGGTCGCGGGCGGTCAGGTCCGCGCCGGTTGCCAGGGTGGTGGGCAGGCGGGCGCCGCTGCGGCGCACCACCGCCGAGTCGCCCGGACGCCAGGCCGAGTTCGCCAGGGCCCGGACGGTGACCCGGTGCCCGCCCGCGCTGACGGTGATCCGCACCGGCCCGGCGACACCGGGCGGCGCCGACCCGACGACGGTCGCCGCCACCCCCAGCACGCACGTCGCCCGGCCGGTGATGTCGGTGTCGACGGCGAACTCCAGGGTCCGGTCGTGCGTCGCCCGGATCTCCGCGTGGCCGCGGCACCGCAGCCGCAGCAGCTCAGCCCCGGGTGCGCTCAACGGCCTGCACCCGGTCGTAGACCCAGTTCCGCGGCAGGCCGGTGACCTCGCGGATGACGTCGCTGGCGAAGCGGGAGGTGGCACCGTGGCCGATCATGGCCGTGGCCAGCTTGCCCGCCAGTTCCTTCGCGCTGTCGTCGTCACCCTCGTCCCGGCCCGCCAGGACCACGGTGAACTGCCCGCGGACGGGGTCCTCCGCCGCCAGCGCGGCGACGACCCCGGTCAGGGGCCCGCGCAGGAACTCCTCGTCGGCCTTGGTCAGGTTCCGCGCCGCCGCGACCTGGCGGTCCCCCAGGGTCTCGGCCATGTCGCGGAGGGTCTCCAACATCCGGTGCGGGGCCTCGAAGAAGATCAGCGTCGCGGCGGTGTCGGCCAGGTCGGCCAGCGCGGCCCGCCGGGCGGCGGCCTTGCGCGGCAGGAACCCGACGTACTGGAACCGGTGCACCGGCAGCCCGGACCCGATCAGCGCGGTCACCGGCGCACTGGCCCCCGGCAGCGGCCGCACCCGCACCCCCGCGTCGATCGCGGCGGCCACCAGCCGGTAGCCGGGGTCGTTGACCAGCGGCGTCCCCGCGTCGGACACCACCGCCACGTCGTCACCGGCGAGCAGCATCTCCAGCAGCTGCCTGCCGCGGGACTCCTCGTTGTGCTCGTGGTAGCTCAACAGCCGGGCGGTGACCCCCAGCGGCCGGATCAGGCTCAGCGTGTTGCGGGTGTCCTCGCAGGCCACCGCCGCGACCGAGGTGAGCACGGCCACCGCACGGGCGGTGATGTCGTCCGGGTCGCCGATCGGGGTCGGCACCAGGTACAGCGTGCCCAGGTCGGGGTCGACGTCGGGGCGCACGGACCCTCCTCGTCCTCGGTGGTCGGCGGTGCCCGAACCGTACCGCCCACCCGCAACCGCCCTCGGTCCCCCCGACCGGGTGGGGACGCGCAGCGACGGAAGTGCACCAGCAGTTGTGCGCTGCTGCATCGTCTCCGCTCAACTCACATACGGTCGCAGGCAACCAATGGCAAGTCACGTACTGGAACAGTAGGCAAACAACCAGGCACCCGCAGTACGCCGGTGAATGAGAGCCGCGAGAGTGTCGGCACTTCGCTGAACCGCAACATCATGTGCCCGTTGCCAATACGTCTCGATTCCGGAAATCAAGCCGACGGACAAATTTGCCCACAAGATGTCTATCTGAGGCAAGGCCAAATCTCCGTTGAGAGCTTCTGTCACAACGGAGAGGTATGACCTCGAAAGAAGATCTCGGCCATGATTGACATGAAAACTGGATTTGAGTGCGCCAACCTGCGATCGCAACACCCACAGGGGGTTGCCCATCTCGTGAAACTGGTCGATCAAAGCAAAGTAGCGCCCTTGAGCCTCCGAGTACTGCCCAACCAGGCCAAGCATTTCCGCTTGCTTGTAGCGAGTTATGAGGCTTCCAAGCATGAGCTCTTGGGCATCGTACTCCCGAGACGCTCTGCCATACCAGTAGTCGGCCTCTTCGCATCGCCTATCGCTCACGTGGTGGCTGCTGTCGAGACTCAGACGGCGAGCAACATCTCCCGAAAATTGTAAAGATTTTGCCCAAGCCACCCGACCGAATCGAATCAGATCATGCTGGTTGACTATTGCATGGATTTGTTCGACCAAATCCTCGCTCGTTCCCCTGTCGTCTTGATCCAAGGCGACATCGCCGAGCGCCTTCAGCACGTCGACCATCAAGGAAGCTGACGCGGATCCGTCAACCACGAGTCGGCTTCGCGCTTTCAAGAACAAGGCTTTTGCATCTTCGATTCTGCCTTGCCTGAACGCGGAACTTCCCTCCTGCAGGAACAACTGGATCAAAGACATGGACGAGTTGTACGAGCTGTCTTGGGTTTGGTTCTCGCTGTCGACCAGGAGACTCTGTGGCGAAGCAGTTGCTCCACCAGATTGAACAGCCAGTCGAAACAGCGCTGCCCGAGCTGCAAATTTTGATGCGCTTGAGGCTGCGGTGAGATCCGCTCGCACGAAGGAACGATGAGATCTGTCGTAATCGTCCGCCAGTCGGTAGGCGTGTCCCAAAACCAATGACAACTCTGTCTTCGCGGAGGTGCCCAGCCATCGATCCAACTCATCCACGACCATGATCCAAGATCTTCGACGGGTGCTGGAGAAGAGGTCCATTGCGGTCATGGAAAAGACCTCGCTGACCGCGTCCTCACACCCTTCTGCCCAAAGATGCGACTCGATGAAACAAACAGTTGCCCGTAAGGTCTGCAATAGTTCTATCGAAGAGCTGTCGACCTGCCCCTTGAGCGTGAACCTCGTGAACTTGACGAAGGTGTCCCCGTATTCCGGAAGAATTTGTCGGATTCGATCTGCGAAAACCTTCGGTACCGCCAAGAAATCGACGTCCGAGACTACGATCCCATAGCGCTTCGTCATTTCGATGCTGATCGCTGAAGACAACTCGTCAGTTGTTCGATCGGCCAGAAACCCGTGCAGTTGTTTTCGCGACACGTAAACGCCGGGGGCCGCGCTGAGAATCATCAGCAGCTCTGCGGCTCCCGGAAATCGGGAGGACAAACTTCTGACCATCACTTCCAGGTCCAGCGGCTCCAGGCTCCCCTCATCTCTGAGCTGGTAGGGATCCAGAAGGTGGGCTGCTCGAAGCAAGCGCTCCAACTCGTGCAAAGAGCCACCTGATGCCGAAACGATCTCTTCCAGGGAGTACACGCGGAAGCCAGGACTGTTCAAGCTTGTTTTCTGAAAACGAACCGCATCGTCTTCCGTGGGGAGATAGGAAACGACATCGTTTGCGTTTTCGATAGCTTCTGCCGGGATTGAATTGATTTCTGTCGAGCTGATCATGATCTGACGCCGTCGACTCAGTTCCAGTGCCTCATTCCACACGTCGGGTTGCGAGGCGTTGTGAAGTACAACCGGTCCTTCGTCATCCGACGTGACACTCGTCGCAACCCGACTCAAATCGAGCTGGGACAGGCTCCTCCCGTCCAATCGTGTGAACTTGCTTTCAAACCCGGCGCTGCCTGCGAGATACGCATCTGCGAAGGGATGGGGCTCGCTGGTGGAGATCGTCATTCCTCGGCGCCGGTCTTTGGACTGCGATGGGATGTAGAGAGGGCTGCCGGTTGAGAACGGTCCTCGACGCAGCCGGAACTTCAGACCACTGCCTTGTCCGGAATAGTGGACGTAGGGTCTCGCCACTTGCCGTCGAGTTGAGTCAGCAGCCAAGAAGAGCAAAAGATCCGACAACGAGAGTTCTGAATTTTCCGGTAGGTATGCCAAACCACGCAGAGCTCGGTGGAGGGATTTAGTGAAAGGACTTCCTTGGCCGGCGCCCATCTCAGCGGAAGTCCGCTCGTAAATGCTGCTGCTGGCGATGACCAAGTGGTCATACATGCCTTGCACCACTTGCGGCAGATCGTTGACCGCCATTCCGTGGCTATAGCACCCGTCCACTATCCAAGCATGCATGGCTCGAGGACAGTTGAGCAGGTAAGTATGCAGTAGGCGTGATGACAGGACACTGGCTGGATCACGGGAATCGGAATCCTCGGCCACCAATGCTGTTTCATTGCTGCGCATCTGGACCACGTGACCCGTGTAGTACAGGAGAAGATTATTTTCAGCAGCCGGCGAAGTCGGATCATAGAGCCATTTCAAAGCTTCGACGACCTCAGCCAGGGTGCGGCTGTGCACTACCTTTACCAGCAGAGGGGAGTTCGTGTGGAGGTGGCTTTCCAGTACGTCCTGCATCAAGTGTAGATCTACATCGGTACCCGCCGGAGCTTGCAAGCCGTAGCCGAGGCATTGACCAGAAGCGATCAGAAGTGCGCGCGATTCCCGTTCACTCGTTGTGGAAGCCTCCATGCGTCCCCCTCATGGTAACTAATTCTTGTCAGGTATTCGCTTCAGAACCTCGGTCACGCTGCTGATGAATTCTTCACTACCCAGTCCGTCGGCCTCGATGACGACCGTCTTCGTGCCGGACTCGCTTTCGATCTTCGCGCTGATGCGCTGCTGCCGCGGACGGTTCAACCAGGTCCGCAGCGTCGAAATGAACACGGCATGAGTTATTTTCAACGAACCAAGGGACAACAGTACGCCGGTGATCAGCTCTCCACCCTTTGTCGTTGGAGTTTCATCACCCGTCTTCTGCTCCAGATCACACCCGGAGACTTCGAGGTCGCGGCTCAGGCTTTCAAGAGCATTCTCGTACTCGCTGAAATCGGCCAAGGTCAATTCGATACGCGGTTCGTTCACGGCAGATTCCTATACTGAGACAACAGCTCGGTCGACATCCGCAAGGTCGTAGCCCTTGCCGCCGTCACGTTGGTAACCCATTGAAGAAACTTCGTTCCACCGGAATGACTCCGCTCGGATGAACATTCCTTGCGCGAGTCGCTCACCGCGCTTCACGGTGACAGGTCGGGAAGTGATGTTGAGCAGTTGCATCACAATCTCGTCCTGGTCGCCGCAGAAGAAGGGGTCCACGATACCAATGCCATTCGCGAGGATCAGACCACGTTTGACCGGGGTGCTGCTACGGATGGCGAGCAACAGAAAGTACCCCTTGGGTACCTTCACGATGCTGTTGAGTGGGATGACTCCAATTTTGCCGGGCTCGATCGTGACATCCTCGCGGCAAGGAAAGTCGAAGGCGGCAGCACCTGGCTCTCTGTCCGGAAGTGACAGGTCCGGGTCGACGCGCTTGGTGTCGACGGCGTCAATGTGATTCATTCCGCTTTTCCTTTCCAAATGAAAAATCGTCAGGCGGTCCAGGTTGTCAGACCTTGTGGAACTGAGGCTTCCAACTTCCGGATTGATCGCGGTCAAAGTCACCGAACAACGCCGGAAGTTCTGCCTTCATCAGTGTCGCCACCTGGTCGAATACGACCCGAATTTCTGCTTCGGCTGCAGAGTCGGTTCGAATGGCGATGATATGCCTGAGCGCGCGCACGTTGGCTGTCCAACCAATCGTTGTGGACAGGCCGTCGGGCGCGTACCTCCTGGCAGCAGAGGTGATGGACTTCTTGTCCTTGAAGCTGGTGTCGGGTCGATCTATCCCTGTGGCCTGAACGGTGAGTTCCTGGAACTTTTCCATCTGTTCCAGCAGTGCGTTGGCCGCCTGCAGGAGTTCGGGGTTGTCCAGAACGTACGCCGGGTGGGAAAACGGTATGTCAGTCAGGCGCACGTATCGGAGAGATTCCTGGCTGATGGCCGTGCCTGCGCGGTGACGAACCAGCTCGTGTGTGAACACCCTGCTGACGTGATGAAATACAAATGAATAGTTGATGTGCTCGAGGACGCTGCCGTGCGCGCTTGAGATGATGTTACCGAGGTACTCGGAACTGTCCTGCCGAACTCGGGTGACATTCGGGTTCAGGCCGGCCTCCCAGGAGCGATAACACATGCGCCCCATGAACTCGACAAGTTTCTCACCGTCGGGAGCATCGAGCTCCACGATTCGACGATACCAACCCGTCCCGTCGACAACGTCCAGGTACTCGCCCATGGCGGCCCAGTCGATTTGCGGTCTCGATATGAGAAAAACTGCGGGTTTGGTCTCAAGCATGGCTCATCTGCTTTCCGGGGTGGCACTGCCGGTGAAAATAACTGTCGACTTCAACCGGTCGACCCGAAGCCGCCTTCGCCTCGTGCTGTCACATCAAGCTCTTCGACCTGCTGGTAAAGAACATCCTCTACGCGTTGGACGACGAGTTGGGCAATCCGATCGCCTCGGGAAAGTTCGATGGTTTTCTGCTGGTCGAGATTGATCAGAGCAACCTTGATCTCGCCCCGATATCCGGAGTCAATCGTTCCGGGGGAATTCACGATCGACAGACCGTGCTTCGCGGCAAGGCCTGACCGCGGGTGGATGAAGCCGGCAAGTCCTGGTGGCAATTCAATCGCGATGCCGGTCGAAGCGAGACACCGCTGACCTGGGCCCAGGACGATGTCTGCTGTGGTGAAGAGATCCGCCCCGGCATCGCCTGGGTGGGCGATCTGCGGAACCTGTGCTGTTGGATCCAGGAGCTTCACCCGGATGAGTTGACCCACGAGGCTGGTACTCCGTTCGTTTTCGGTGACGAGATGTCGGCGCATAGTCTCATGGCAGGCGCCTGGTTCGTAAGCTCCGACACGTGGTGGTGCGCCGCCGGTCCCGCAAAGCATCCCCCTGCCGCCACGTTGTCGGTCGACCGGTTCGCGCATCATGGTGGCGCCGAGAGTCGGCGTCGGCCGACAGGTCGTCGACGCGAGCGGCGTTGCCGCTGCGCTGCGATGTCAGCTTGGGCAACAGGTTTCCGAACACCCGGCTTCGCTGCTGCTTCGGTCCGATGTGCGTCGCCCGATCTGCTCGGCGGCAGCAACCGCTGCCTGGTCAGCGATTGCCGCGAGGCCCTGACGTACTGGTGTCCTGAGCCGTTGATTCATTGCAAGTTGTTGTGGTGGCTCGTCGTGGACCCGCGTTGCCCCGGTTGAGTTGACCGACCGCGAGCGGCAGACGGTGCAAGGCTGGAACGTCGTTCGACCACGCAGGCGTGGGCATTTCGATCACTGACCGCGCTGACCTGCACCGAGACCTGTCCACCATGGACGTCGTGCGGCGATTGGGCGTCTCACATCCCACGGTGGCCAAGTGGCGTCACAGGTTCATCGAAAAACGCCTGGGTGGCGAGTGCGGTCCACGACCGATGATCACCAATGCCGAGAACCGCCACGGGTGGTGTGCCGGTATTGCTTGGGACGACAGCCGTATGAGCGGACTGCGGGCTCAAGGCAATGTTGATCTCCGGGGTCGAGGAGTACTGGGGCACGATCCAGTCGACGTCGGGACTGAAGGCGCTGATCGGGGCCAAGCTGCGCGAGACGCTCAAGCTTCCCAATCGAATGCTGAGCTGACGTGGCAGTCAGCGGCCACGAAGGGGCGCAACGGTTGCCGTTGCAGCACCCTTCGCTGTGCTTATCGATCCAAATTGAGATCGACCGTCAGTCGAACGGGTTCAGCTTCTACCCGAACGGGCGGAAGTTGGGACGCCTGACGTTGTCACAGTGACCGCTTTGGTCGCCGCCACCCAAGACAGAACCGACGAACTGCCCAGCAGCACCTGGTGGTGCTGCTGGGAGTTATCCGCGCTGACCTCGACATCCGACTTCCGGCCGGAAGTTCGGACAAGCACACTTCGGTGCCCCTGGCAGGACTCGAACCTGCGGCCAAGAGCTTAGAAGGCTCCTGCTCTATCCGCTGAGCTACAGGGGCGCGGGGGCGGACTGCCGAGGGAGCACAGTAGTCCGTTCCCCCTGTGTGATCGCCAGAGACGGTCCTCGCGTTTCGGGTTCGGCCGCATCGGGTGGGGCGTGGGCGTTCGGCGTACGCCGCGAGCAGCCGATCGCGGGGCTGGGGCGGCGCGGTTGCAGCAGTGGGGGTCGTCGTGCGGTGGCCGTGCCTCCGGTGGGTGGTGACGTGGCGATTAGGCTCGGATCGTGGCTGTCGACGGTGTGACTGGACGTGAGGCGTCCGCTCCGGTGCGTGGCACCGGGAGCGTGCTGGCGCTGCTCCTCGTCGGGGGGTTGCTCGCGGCGGTCATCGCCGTGGTGCTGCTCACGCTGACCGGTGGGACCACCACCGAGTTGCCCGGGCTGCCGAAGCCGGACCCGTTCACCGAGTACGCGCTCACGATCGTCCGGGTGATCACCGAGACCGGGTCCGTGGTCACCGTCGGCGGGCTGCTGTTCGCCGCCTTCTTCGTGCCGCCGCAGAAGTCCGGGACGCTGGACGTCGGGGGCTACGGGGCGTTGCGGATGGCCGGGTGGGGTGCGGCCGTGTGGTTCCTGGGCGCGCTGCTGTCGACCCCGCTGACCGCCGCCGACGCCGTCGGGACAAGCGTGTTCGACGTGCTGCGCTCCGATGTGCTGCTCAACCTGGTCGGCACCCTGGAGCAGGCCAAGGCCTGGCTGTTGACCGCCGGGTTCGCCCTGGTCGTGCTGGTCGGCACCCGGATCGCGCTGAGCTGGGGGTGGACCGCCGCGCTGTTCGCCATCGCCGTCGTCGGGATCGCGCCGGTCGCGGTCACCGGGCACTCCTCCAGCGGCGGCCAGCACGACGTCGCCACCAACAGCCTGCTGTTCCACCTGGTCGCGGCCGCGGTCTGGGTGGGCGGGCTGATCGCCCTGCTCGCGCACGGCCGCCGCCGCGCCGAGCACCTGGGGCTCGCCGCCTCCCGGTTCTCCAGGGTCGCCCTGGTCTGCTGGGTGGTGATGGCGCTGTCCGGCGTGGTCAACGCCCTGGTCCGGCTGCCCCTGGGCGACCTGTTCACCTCCGGTTACGGGCTGCTGGTGCTGGCCAAGCTGGTCCTCCTCCTCGCCCTCGGCGTGTTCGGGTACTTCCAGCGCGAGCGGGGCGTCCGGGCCGTCGTCGAGCGGGGGAGCCGGGGGGCGCTGGTCCGCCTCGCCGGGGTCGAGGTGCTGGTCATGCTGGTGACCATCGGGGTCGCCGCCGCCCTCGCCCGCACCCCGCCGCCCGAAGGCGCCACCGCGCAGCCCGGCCGCACCGAACTCCAACTCGGCTACCCGCTGGACGAGCCCCCGACCGCGCTGCGGCTCGTCTTCGACTGGCGCTTCGACCTGGTCTTCGGCACCGCCGCGCTGGTCATGGCCGCCCTCTACCTGCGCGGCTTCCAGCGGCTGCGCAAGCGCGGCATAGCCTGGCCCGCAGGCAGGCTGGCGGCCTGGCTGGCAGGCTGCTTCGTCATCCTGCTCGCCACGTCCTCCGGCTTCGGGCGCTACTCCCCGGCCATGTTCAGCGTGCACATGGAAACGCACATGATGCTCTCCATGCTGGCGCCGGTGCTGCTCGTGCTGGGCGCGCCGGTCACCCTGGCGATGCGCGCGCTGCCCCCCGCGGGCCGGGACAACCCGCCCGGTCCCCGGGAGTGGCTGCTCTCCGCCGTGCACTCCCCGGTGTCGCGCCTGCTGACCAACCCCGTCGTGGCCCTGGTGCTGTTCGTGGGCTCCTTCTACGGCCTCTACCTCTCCGGTCTGTTCGACTCGGCTGTGGAGGAGCACTGGGCGCACCTGGTCATGAACGCCCACTTCCTCGTCGTCGGCTACGTCTTCTACTGGCCGGTCATCGGCGTCGACCCGGCCCCGCGCAGGCTCCCGCACCTGGGCAGGCTGGGCCTGGTCTTCGCCTCCATGCCCTTCCACGCCTTCTTCGGCGTGATCCTGATGAGCACGCAGACCGTGGTGGGCCAGCGCTTCTACCAGTCACTGGGCCTGCCGTGGAACACCGACCTCGCCGCCGACCAGCGGCTCGGCGGCGGTATCGCCTGGGCCTCCGGGGAGATCCCGCTGCTGTTGGTCCTCATCGCCCTCCTCGTGCAGTGGTCCCGGTCCGACGACCGGGAGGCGCGCCGGTCCGACCGCCGGGTCGACGAGGGCGACTCCGACGAACTCGACGCCTACAACGCCATGCTCCGCCAAATGGCGGACAAGCGTCAGTAGTTGTCCACAACCCCTGAACCATCCACAGGTTCGAAACCGGCCTGGATCCCCCCTCGCCTGCCCGGCACCGTTGGTCCCACACGACCGAAACGGAGGCCGACGGTGAACGAGACGATGGTGACCATGACCGGCTGGGTGGCGGGGGAGATCACCCAGCGGCGCTTCGAGGGCGACTCGCAGGTGACCCGGTTCCGCATGGTGAGCCGGGAACGCCGCTACGACCCGGAGACCAAGGATTGGGTCGACGGGCACAGCATCTTCGTCGACGTGCAGTGCTGGGACCGCTTCGGCGAGAACGTGGCCACGGACCTCAAGCGCGGCGACCCGGTGCTCGTTCACGGCAGGCTGCGCTGCCGCGAGTTCGAGCACGAGGGCGTCCAGCGCGTCGCACTGGAGGTCCGGGCGACGGCCGTAGGCCGCAACCTGCGCTTCACCGCGGGCCCCGACGTGCCGCTGTCCCTCGCCGCATGAGGGGTGTTTGTGCTGATGGCGAGCCGGGCACCCCGACGGCACCCGACGAACGGAGGAGACCGGTGCCGAACCCCAGCATCAAGGACGAGAAGACCTACGAGGCGCTCCGCGACAAGGGCGAGTCCAAGGAGAAGGCGGCCAGGATCGCCAACGCCTCCGCCGCCCGCGGCAAGTCCTCGGTGTCGGCGAAGGGCGGCAAGTCCGGTTCGTACGAGGACTGGACCGTCGACGACCTGCGCCACCGCGCGGCCGAGATCGGGATCGACGGCCGCTCGTCGATGTCCAAGGACGAACTGGTCAAGGCGCTGCGCGACCACTGAGGGGTGTTCGCATTCGGCCGCGGCCGGTGAATCCCCCCGGTCGCGGTCGAGCCGCCCGGCCGACCACTCTACGATCGCTGCCATGGCCGAGTTCATCTACACCATGAAGAAGGTGCGCAAGGCGCACGGGGACAAGGTCATCCTTGATGACGTCACCATCCAGTTCCTCCCGGGCGCGAAGATCGGGGTGGTGGGCCCCAACGGCGCGGGCAAGTCCAGCGTGCTGAAGATCATGGCGGGACTGGACC
Source organism: Actinokineospora sp. PR83 (assembly GCF_021056305.1). NCBI lineage: Bacteria > Bacillati > Actinomycetota > Actinomycetes > Pseudonocardiales > Pseudonocardiaceae > Actinokineospora > Actinokineospora sp. PR83. The sequence goes on along the minus strand of NZ_JAJCXD010000040.1, from coordinate 290,188 downwards.
AGCCGAACAACGGCGAGGCCTTCCTCTCGCCCGGCTACACCGTCGGCATCCTGCAGCAGGAACCCCCGCTGAACGAGGAGAAGACGGTCCTGGGCAACGTCCAGGAGGCGGTCGGCGAGATCAAGGGCAAGCTCGACCGGTACAACGAGATCGCCGAGCTGATGGCGACCGACTACTCCGACGAGCTCATGGAGGAGATGGGCTCGCTGCAGGAGGAGTTGGACCACGCCGACGCGTGGGACCTCGACTCGCAGCTGGAGCAGGCGATGGACGCCCTGCGGTGCCCGCCGCCGGACGCCGACGTCACCCACCTCTCCGGTGGTGAGCGCCGCCGCGTCGCCCTGTGCAAGCTGCTGCTCTCCAAGCCCGACCTGCTGCTGCTCGACGAGCCCACCAACCACCTCGACGCCGAGAGCGTGCTCTGGCTCGAACAGCACCTGTCCCAGTACCAGGGCGCCGTCCTGGCGGTCACCCACGACCGGTACTTCCTCGACAACCTGGCCGAGTGGATCCTCGAGATCGACCGCGGCCGTACCTACCCCTACGAGGGCAACTACTCCACCTACCTGGAGAAGAAGGCCGAGCGGCTCGCGGTCCAGGGCAAGAAGGACCAGAAGCTGCAGAAGCGCCTCAAGGACGAGCTGGCCTGGGTCCGCTCGAACGCCAAGGCGCGCCAGACCAAGTCCCGCTCCCGCCTGGAGCGCTACGAGGAGATGGCGGCGGAGGCCGAGAAGACGAGGAAGCTCGACTTCGAGGAGATCCAGATCCCGCCGGGCCCCCGCCTGGGCAGCATCGTGGTCGACGTCGAGAAGCTGAAGAAGGGCTTCGACGGCCGCGTGCTGATCGACGACCTGTCCTTCGACCTGCCGCGCAACGGCATCATCGGCGTCATCGGCCCCAACGGCGTCGGCAAGACCACCCTGTTCAAGACGATCGTCGGCTTGGAGAAGCCGGACGACGGCACGGTGAAGGTCGGCGAGACGGTCCTGCTGTCCTACGTCGACCAGAACCGGGAGAACATCGACCCGAAGAAGACCGTGTTCGAGACCGTTTCCGGCGGCCTCGACTACATCAAGGTCGGCCTCGTCGAGATGCCCTCCCGCGCCTACGTCAGCGCGTTCGGCTTCAAGGGCCCGGACCAGCAGAAGCCCGCGGGCGTGCTCTCCGGTGGTGAGCGCAACCGGCTGAACCTGGCGCTGACCCTCAAGCAGGGCGGGAACCTGATCCTGCTCGACGAACCCACGAACGACCTCGACGTGGAGACCCTGGGTTCGCTGGAGAACGCGCTGGAGCAGTTCCCCGGCTGCGCGGTGGTCATCTCCCACGACCGGTGGTTCCTCGACCGGACCTGCACCCACATCCTCGCGTGGGAGGGCACGGAGGAGAACCCGTCGAAGTGGTTCTGGTTCGAGGGCAACTTCGAGGGCTACGAGAAGAACAAGATCGAGCGGATGGGTGCCGACGCGGCCCGACCGCATCGGGTCACCTACCGCAAGCTGACCCGCGACTAGGTGGGGACCGGCGACGTGGCGGCCTGGAACGAGTTGACCGCGACGGTCGGCGCGGCCGAGTGCACGGCACTCGTGGACGTGGCCGACCGCCTGCGGTGGAGCGCACCCGAACTGGCGGTCCAGTTCGCGGCGCGCGCCCTCGCCGGGTCCGCTGACGCCGCCACCCGCACCCGGGCGCAGGCCCTGCTGGGCACCGCGTTCGTCCACCTCGGCCGCCCGGCCGAGGCGGTCGAACCGGGCCTGGCGGCGCTGCGCGCGCTCACCGGCGGCGGCCTGGTCGAACGGGCCGCCGCGGTGCGCACCGCCCTGGCCGCCGCGGCCAGGGCCCTCGGCGACCCGCTGGTGGGCGCCGAACTGCTCCGGCCCGTGCTCGCCGCGGCATCGGTGCGCCAGGCGACCCGGGCACTGGCGCTCGGCGAGCTGGTCGCCTGCACCACCCACGTCGGCGGCCGCGACGACCTGGAGGACGTGCTCGCCGAGGCCGACCGGCTGCTGGCCGCCGACGAGGGGCTCAGCCAGGACGGCCGCCGCCTGGACCGCGCCTTACTGGCCGCCGAGGCAGCGGCCTACCACCGCCGCCACGGCGACACCGAGGCGGCGGCCGAGTCTGCCCGCGACGGCCTCTCCCTGCTGAATCGCATGGCGGACAAGCGGATCGAGGGTGGCCGCGCCCGCGGCAGGCTCACCCTGGAACTGGTCTGCGCCCTCCTCGACGACGGCGGCGCGGACGAGGCGGCGGACGCCGCCGCACCCGCCCTGGCCGAGCCGCTCCGCGCCACCTCCGCCCCGGCCCTGGGCAGGCTCCGCCTCGCCCTGGCCACCCGCGTCCACCTCCCCGCGGGCCGCGCCAGAACCGGCCGAGCCCTGCTGTTCGAGGTCGTCCGCACCGCCGAACGCCACCACCTCGACTCCCTCCTCGGCGACGCCTGGACCCTCCTCGCCAACGCCGAGGAAGAGGCCGCCCACCCCACGGAGGCCCTGCACGCCCTGCGCTCCGCCCGCGCCGCGGAGTACCGCCACCTCACCGCGGCCGAATCGGCCCGCACCCTCCTCGCCACCGAGGTCGGCACCGCCACCCCCGACCCCACCCGCGCCACCTCCCTCCTCCACGACGCGGTGGTCCGCCCCCCGGGCCACACCCCTTCGGACACGAGGACAACGCCCCCACCCGCCCTGAACCTGTCCGGCGCCGCCCCGAACCCCCACCCGAACCGGACGCACCGCTCCACCGCCACCGCGAGGCCGCGACCCCCCGCACAGCCGTCGTCCCCCGATCTCGCCGCGCCTTCCGCCGCAGCGGTTCCACACCCGGTCGCGTCGGGAACGCACTCTGCGGTGCCGGGAACGGACCCGGTGGCGCTGGAATCGCGGTCGGCGGTGTCGGGAACGCACTCCGCCGCACCGGGAACGCGATCGGGTGCGTCGAACTCCGCCGGTGCCGCTCCAGGCTTGTCCGCGGATGGATCGATGGGACCTGCCGCCGAGTCGGGTTCGCGGTCGGGCACACCGGATCTGCTGACCGCCGGACCGGTTTCGTCGTCCACCCCGTCGGACGCGCCGTCATCCGCGCCCGCCCACTCGACCGCTGCGGCCACCCGGTCCGCCACTGATTCGTCGGCCCCGGGTCCGGACGAGAGCGACTACTCCGCCACCCTGGTCCGCGTCGCCCCCCGGGGTTTCGTCGACCCGGTCGACCCGCCCGAGGACGCCCTGCCGATCGGCGGTGAGGCCCTGCTGAACGCCCTGGCGGGCCACGTCCGAGCCCTCGCCCCCGACGACGCCGAGTTCATCCGCTCCGACCGGGGCGAGTTCGCCGTCCTCCTCCCCAACACCACCCAGGACGAAGCCGAACGCCTGGCCGCCTCCATCCGCGACACCACCGACGGCGACTGGCTCCCCGGCCACCCCAACCACGGCGTCGGCATCACCACCGGCGTCGCCACCCGACCCGGCACCCCCGAAGGCCCCCGCGACGGCATCGAAGACCTCCTCCTCGCCGCCCGCGATGCCCTCACCGCCCTGACCACCACCCCCACAACCACCCCCCGCCGTGCCGACGCCCTCCGCCGCCCCAAACCCACCCCCGGCGACGCCCGCGCCACCACCGCTCCCGGCAACCCCACTGCCGAAAGCGTCCACTTGGGACCAGAAAACCCCGACCCCGCCACCGGTCCGACCCCGGGAACCGTTGTCGCACAACCGGACACCACAAACCTCGGTGACTCCGACATCCCTTGGTCCAGCCCCACCGGACTCGCGTCCACCTCGGCCACTGCTCGACCCGGCGCCACCGAGCCCGAGGCCTCGCCCGCCCTGTGGTCTGGCGTCGACGGTTCGACTGCTGTTCGATCGGGCGTCGCTGGGTCCGCAGGCTCGTCCGCCTCGTGGTCCGGTGTCGGTGATTCGGCATCGGGTTCGACCGCTGCTCGGTCAGGGGGCGCCCAGCCGGGAGACTTCGCCGCTTCGCCGCCCGGGTCCGGTTCGGCCGCAGCAGAACCAACTGCGCCGGGCCCTGCCGTCCCCGGGACCGAGTGGTCCGGTCGAGGCGAGGCGACCGAGGGGAGTGCCGCCACCGGTCCGTTCGCGGTGCAAGGAGACCCGGCCGACTGGTCCGTGCACCGCATCCCGCCACCCGGCACGCTCGGCAGGCGAGCCTCCCGCCGGGCGAGCCAGGAGATCCGCAGGCCCTCGCCCGCGGAACTGGCCGCCCCCGGCATCGGCTCCGACGTCGCCGCCCTGCTGTCGCGCTCCGGCGTCACCGGCCAACCCACCAGCGGCGGCAGGCGCCGAGCCGAGGACCTCCCCTTCGGCGGCGAGGACCCGACCGCCCTCCCACCGGAAATCCCCACATCCGACCCGACCCCTTCCCGCCACAACGCCGCAGCGGCCCACCACCGGCCCACCACCGACCCACGCGAAAACAGCGCCACCCCACGCCACGGCGCCGACCCCACCCAACCCGACGCCGCCACCGCAGGCGCCCGGCGCGAGGCCGACCCCATCCAGCACGGCGTGGCCGCGCAAGACGGCGCCGCCCCCGCGGACACCGCAGGCACTCGCCGCGCGACCGGCACCACCCAGCACGGCATGACCGTCCAGCCCGGCGCCGCTGGAGGCCGAGACGACACCGGCGCCGCCCAGCACGCCGGTGGTACCGCGCAGCACAGTGCCGACAGTGCCGACACCAGCGGCGCCCGGCACGAGGCCGGTGTCGCCGAGTACGGCGGCGCTGGTCAGCACGGTGTCGCCGCCCAGCACGGCGCCGCGGGCGCTGGCGGCGGTGCTCGACACGAGGCGGGTACTGCCCAGCACGGCGCCGGTGCCGCGTACGCAGGCGGTACCGCACAGGACGGTGTCGCGGCCCGGGACGGCGCCGCTGCCGACGCTGTCGGGGCCCGGCACGAGGCCGGTGCCGCCGATGGCACGGATGCGCAGGCCATCCTCCGCCGTTTCGACAGTGCCGAGATCCGGCGGGTCGCGGGGCGTGGTTCCCGGGCCGACACCGGTGGACTCCGCCGCCGCGCGGAGAGCGGTGGGGGCGCCCGCCGCGCCGCCGACCGCACCGGCACCGACGGTGGTACCAACGACACCGACCGCCTCCGGCGTCGCGCCCAGGCCGCCTCCGGGGAGACCGTCGACGCCCGCTCCGCCCTGCGCCGGTTCGACACCGCCGAACTCCGCCGCCGGGTGCAGCAGGTCAGCGGCAAGGTCGATCCCCAGGCCCGCCGCGCCGACACCGCGGGCGTCCGTCGCCGCGGCCAAGACGCCGTCGCCGGCCCCAACAACGATCCGGCGGTCGGCGGTCCCCTCGACGTCCAGTCCGTGCTCCGCAAGTTCGACAGCGGAGAGGTCCGCCTCGGCGGCACCCGCTACGCGGGTGCTCCCGAGCCCGACACCCACACCGAGTCCGCTGCGAGCCCCACCGCCACCGAGTTCGCTGCGAACCCCGAGGCTCCTGCCGCCGACGGCACCCCCGCAGGCCCGGACACTGTGCAGCCCCCTGCCGGGGCGATCGCCTCCGCATCGGGTGCCACGCCGACAGATCCCACCGCGCTCCAATTCCCTTCCGGGCCAAGCGCTCCCGCGTCAGGCGCCATGCCCGTCGACCCTGCTGTCGCCCGGCTTGTGGCCGAGCCGGTTGTTCCTGCACCGGCCGCGACGCACGCAAGTCCGGTCGACCCGGAACCCCCTGCCGGGTCGGCCGCTCACCCGTCAGGCACAGCTCCCACGGGCTCGGTCGGAGCGGCCCTCCCCACCGGGTCGGCCGTTCTTCCACCAGACGCCGTCCCGACAGGCTCGATGGCTGCGCAGTCTCCCGCCGAGTCGGCGGTTCCTCCTCCGGGCACCACACCGACGCGACCGGTCGATGTCCAGTCGCTGCTGCGTGACTTCCCCGTCGGGGAGGTTCGCTTCGGCGGCACCCGCCGCGCGGGTGCCGCCGACCTCGGCACCGATCCCACCGAAGCAGCCACCACCACACCGGCAGGCGCCGACGCCCGCACCGAGCATGGGGACCCCCCGAGCGCGGACGCCGAGGCAGGCGCCTCTACCCCGGCACCGGACGGGTCCGGCACTGCCCAGTCCGACGAGCCCAGCGCCGCCCGTCTGGTCCTCAACCGTTTCGGCGTGATCCCCGCCCGCCGCAGCCGTCGCCGGGCGCAGGACGGAGAACCCGCCGTCCCGCCCGAGGCCACCATCCCCAGCCCACCCGAACCCGACGAGATCCCCTCCCCGGACCCACGGCCCGCCGCACCCGAGGTCGAACCGCCCCCGGGCCACGACGAACCCACCGGCGACCCCCGCACCGATCCCGGCGCGGACCCCGACACCACCCCCCGCACCATCCCCGGATCGGACACCGAGTCAGGTTTCCGGGCCATTTCCGGCTTGACCCCCCTCTCCGCTGCGCAGGTCACCACCGGAACCGATCGCGCGACCACCTCCCAGGCTGCTCCGGGCACCGAAGCCGATCCCGGCGCCGACGGCGCGGCAGGCTCCCCGGCCGATTCGACGGCAGGTGCCCGGCCCATCCTCGAGTCCCCGGCCGCCCCTGAACCGCAGGCCGATCCGGAGCCCCCGGCGATCCCCGACAACGTCGCCAGCCTCGCCGACCGCCGCGCCATCGACTTCTCCGCCAGGCTTCGCGGTCTCCCACGTCCCGCCGAGACCACCTCCGCCGATTCCCTCGGACCCCTGCACGGCCCCGAGGTCCGCCCCCCGGACCTGCCGCCCCGCCGGGGCGGCAGGCGCGAGCGCACCGCCTCCAGCGGCCTCGCCGACCTGCTCGCCGAGGCGATGGCCGCTTTCCAGGCCACCCAGCCCGAGGGTGAGCGCAACGGGTCCGCCTGGGCGGATGACGCCCGGGCCGCCGACCCCGAGCACACCGACCCGGCCCCGACTCGATCCCCCCGACCCGAGCGCGACACCGGCCGTGGAGCAGGCCGGAGCGCCGACAGCGACGCCGGGATCGGCCGAACGGCCGATCCCGGTGGTGATCACGGCAGGCACCGCTCCTCGGAGTGGGCCCCGGCCGACTTCGACAGCGGATGACCGAAATCCGCCGCACACGAGCGACCGGCAACGGAAACCTGCTCGACAACCCTGCGCCTCCGGTGATTCGCCGGAAAAACGGGGCATCAGGCGTAACATCACGCGCAAGCCGTAGGTGGCACACCGGCGTGCCACCACCGATGTGGAGCTGAAAAACCATGACCTCGACTGGTTACTCGACCCGCCTCGACAGAGCCGTCAGCGCTGACGGCCCGGAGTCGACGGGGCGACCGGTCACCACCAGCAGCCCCGAGCAGAACCGCGACGACCTCATCGAGCGCGCGGCAGGGCAGGCGCCCGACATCGCCGACCTGATCCGCCTCTACTACCGCTACATCCCACCGGAGGAGGTCGTCGGGGACGATCCGGTGGACCTCGTCGGTGCCGTGCGGTCGCACGCGGACCTGGCCGAGCGCCGGGTTCCCGGGCGGCCCTCCGTGCGGCTGCTCAACCCCAACTCCGGCGCCGACGGGTGGTCCTCGAACGGCACCGTCGTGCAGTTGGTGACCGACGACATGCCGTACCTCGTCGAGTCCGTGTCCGCGGAGCTGGTGCGCTGCGGTGTGCAGGTGCAGCGGGTGGTGCACCCGATCGTCGTGGTCCGCCGCGATGTGGCGGGGGCGCTGCGGGAGGTGCTGCCCACCGCCGACCCGATCCAGCCGCCGGACGACGCCTTCGCCGAGAGTTGGATGTACATCGAGGTCATCGACCTGGTGACCGACGGCGGCCGGGCGCGGGAGATCGAGAACGGTCTGCTGACCGTGCTCAACGACGTCCGCGAGGTCGTCGAGGACACCGACCGGATGGCCGGGACCGCCCGGGCGCTGGCCGACGAGCTGGAGAACACCCCGCCGCCGCTGGAGGACCGCGAGGAGATCACCGACGGCGCCGCGCTGCTGCGCTGGTTGGCCGACGGCCACTTCACCTTCCTCGGCTACCGCCGCAACGAACTGGTGCACCCCGACGGCGAGGGGGAGCCCGCCCTGCGCGCCGTGCTGGCCAGCGGTCTCGGCGTGCTCCGCCAGGACAGCCTCGCCGCGCGCAGCCTCACCGCGGGCCCGGACGCCGTCGCGCACGCGCTGGCGCCGAAGCTGCTGGTGCTCACCGAGGCCAGCGCACCGTCCACAGTGCACCGGTCGACCTACCCGTACTACGTCGGCGTCAAGATCTTCAACGAGCGGGGCGAGGTCACCGGCGAGCACCGCTTCCTCGGTGTGTTCACCACGACCGCCCTGCACGAGGACGTCCTCGACATCCCCGTAGTGGCACGCCGGGTGCGCAACGTGATCCACCAGGCCGGCTTCCCGATGGAGTCCTACTCCGGGCAGCGCATGCTGGAGGTCATCCAGAACTGGCCGCGCGCCGAGCTGTTCTCCACCAGCACCGACGCCCTCTACGCCACCGCCACCGGTGTCATCGCGCTGGCCGACCGCCGCAGGCTGCGCCTGTTCCTGCGCCGCGACGCCTACAACCGGTTCTTCTCCTGCCTGGTGTTCCTGCCGCGCGACCGCTACACGACCACCTCGCGCATCGCCATGCAGGAGGTCCTGCTCGACGAGTTGGCCGGTACGAACCTGGAGTTCAGCACCCGCGTCGGCGAGACCCCACTGGCGCAGGTGTACTTCATCGTCCACACCGACCCCGGTCGTGCCGTGGAACCCGACGTCACCCGCATCCAGGAGCGGCTGACCGAGGCCGTCCGCGGCTGGGACGACCTCATGGTCGAGGCGCTGCTCGGTGAACAGCGCAGCCGGGTCGACAGCGGCGGGGCGGTCGGCGCCGAGTCGGCCACCGAACAGGGCCAGCGCTACGCCGCGATCTTCCCGGAGGCCTACAAGGAGGACTTCAGCGCTGCTGTCGCCCTCGCCGACCTCCGCGAGCTGCAGGACCTCAAATCCGACACCGACCTGCGGATGTCCTTCTACGTCCCGGAGAACCCGGAACCGGGGGAGCGGCGGTTCAAGCTCTACCTCTCCGGCAAGGGCGTCACCCTCTCCCACGTGCTGCCCATGCTGCAGCGCATGGGGGTCACCGTCGTCGACGAGCGCCCGTACGAGCTGCGCAACGACGGCGGGAGCCCGTGGTGGATCTACGACTTCGGCCTGCGCATCGACCCGGTGGTGCTCGAAGCGCGCGGCGAAGAGGACATCGACCAGCTCAAGGACGACTTCCAGAACGCCTTCGCCGCCATGTGGCGCGGTGATGCCGAGGCCGACAAGTTCAACGCCCTGGTGCTGCGCGCCGGTCTGACCTGGCGGCAGGCCTCGGTGCTGCGCGCCTACTCGCGCTACCTGCGCCAGGCGGGCACCCCGCACAGCCAGACCTACATCGCCGACGCCGTCCTCGCCCACACCAACGTGGCGACCGCGCTGGTGCGGCTGTTCGAGACTTCGTTCGACCCGGCGCTGTCCGAGCAGTCCCGCCTCGGCAGCGCCGCCACCCAGACCACCGAGATCACCGCGATGATCGACGAGGTCACCAGCCTCGACGAGGACCGCATCCTGCGCAGCCTGCTCACGGTCATCCGGGCGACCCTGCGCACCAACTACTACGTGCGCGACGAGAACGGCGATCCCCGCCCGTACCTGGCGGTGAAGCTCGAGCCGCGGGCGATCCCGGAGCTGCCGGAGCCGCGGCCGCGGTTCGAGATCTTCGTCTGCTCGCCCCGCGTCGAGGGGGTGCACCTGCGCTTCGGCGCGGTCGCGCGCGGCGGGCTGCGCTGGTCGGACCGCCGTGAGGACTTCCGCACCGAGGTGCTCGGCCTGGTCAAGGCGCAGGCGGTGAAGAACGCCGTCATCGTGCCGGTCGGCGCGAAGGGCGGGTTCGTCGTCAAGCGCCCGATCACCCCCACCGGCGACCCGAGCCTGGACCGCGAGTCCTTCATGGCCGAGGGCATCGCCTGCTACCGGATGTTCATCTCCGGCCTGCTCGACCTCACCGACAACCTGCACCTGGGCGAGACGATCCCGGCACCGGACGTGGTCCGCTACGACAGCGACGACACCTACCTGGTGGTCGCCGCCGACAAGGGCACCGCGACCTTCTCCGACATCGCCAACGAGGTCGCCGCGTCCTACGGCTTCTGGCTGGGAGACGCGTTCGCCAGCGGCGGTTCCGTCGGCTACGACCACAAGGCCATGGGCATCACCGCCAAGGGCGCGTGGGAGGCGGTCAAGCGCCACTTCCGCGAGCTGGGGATCGACACCCAGAGCGAGCCGTTCACCGTGGTCGGCGTGGGCGACATGTCCGGTGACGTCTTCGGCAACGGGATGCTGCTCTCGGAGCACATCCGCCTGGTCGCGGCCTTCGACCACCGGCACATCTTCATCGACCCCGAGCCGAGCACGGCCGAGGCCTTCGCCGAGCGCAAGCGCTTGTTCGAGCTGCCGCGGTCGTCCTGGGACGACTACGACCGGGCGCTGATCAGCGAGGGCGGTGGTGTCTGGCCGCGATCGCTCAAGTCGATCCCGGTCAGCCCGCAGGCGGCCAGGGCGCTGGGCCTGCCCGAGGACGTCGGCAAGCTCTCGCCGCAGGAACTGATGAAGGCCGTGCTGCTGGCCGAGGTCGACCTGCTGTGGAACGGCGGCATCGGCACCTACGTCAAGGCCAGTACGGAGTCGCACGCCGACGTGGGTGACAAGGCCAACGACGCGCTGCGCGTCGACGGGGCCGCGCTGCGGGTCAAGGTGGTCGGCGAGGGCGGCAACCTGGGCCTGACCCAGCGCGGCCGGATCGAGTTCGCCGCCCGCGGCGGGAAGGTCAACACCGACGCGCTGGACAACTCCGCGGGGGTGGACTGCTCCGACCACGAGGTCAACATCAAGATCCTGCTCGACCACCTGGTCCGCGACGGCGCCCTGGGCCGCGAGCAGCGCGACGCGCTGCTCGCCGAGATGACCGACGAGGTCGGCCAGCTCGTCCTCGCCGACAACTACCGGCAGAACGCCGTGCTCGGCGCGGGCCGGGCGCACGCCGCCGCGATGGTGCCGGTGCACGCGCGGCTGGTGGACGCCCTGGAGCGCGACACCGGCCTCGACCGCCGCCTGGAGGCACTGCCGACCCGCGAGCGGTTCCGGGCCATGGACAAGGCGGGGGAGGGGCTGACCTCGCCCGAGCTGGCCACCCTGATGGCGCACGTGAAGCTGGCGCTCAAGGAGCAGGTCCTCACCTCGGACCTGCCCGAGCAGGACGTGTTCGCCCGCAGGCTGCCGGACTACTTCCCGTCGCAGCTGCGCGAGCGGTTCGGCCCGGCCATCAGCGCGCACCCGCTGCGCAGGCAGATCACCACGACGCTGCTGGTCAACGAGGTCGTCGACGGCGCGGGCGTGACGTACGCGTTCCGCCTGGCCGAGGAGCTCAACGCCAGCGCCACCGACGTGGTGCGCGCGTTCGCGGCAGTGACCAGGATCTTCGACCTCCCGGCCATCTGGCGCGAGATCGACGCGCTGGACAACGTGGTCCCGACCGAGGTCGCCGACGGGATGGTGCTGGAGACCCGCAGGGTGCTCGACCGCGCGGCCCGGTGGCTGCTGTCGAACCGCCCGCAGCCGCTGGCGGTGGGGGCGGAGATCACCCGCTTCCGCGAGTCCGTGCAGTCGCTGCTCGCCGAGGTCCCGGGGCTGTTGCGGGGCCAGGCGCGTGCGGAAGCGGAGGCGGACGCCCAGCGCATGGTCGCCGCCGGTGTCCCCGCCGACCTGGCCCGCCGGGTGGCGACGCTGCTCGACGCCTACGCCCTGCTGGACGTGACGGAAGCCGCCGAGCTGTCCGAACAGGACGGTGGGGTGGAGGCGGAGCGCAGTGGGTTGGAGACGGCGGAGCTGTACTACGCGCTGTCGGACCACCTCGACTTCGACGTGCTGCTGACCTCGATCAGTGCGCTGGAGCGCGGGAACCGCTGGCACGCGCTGGCCCGGTTGGCGCTGCGCGACGACCTGTACGGGTCGCTGCGGGCGATCACGCTGGACGTGCTCGCCCAGGCCGACCCGGGGGTGCCCGCGGCGGAGAAGATCACCGTGTGGGAACAGGCCAACGCCTCGCGGCTGGCCCGGTCCCGGGTGGCCCTGGAGGAGATCCGCGCGTCGGGCAGGCTCGACCTCGCCACCCTGTCGGTGGCGGCCCGGCAGTTGCGCAGCATGGTCCGCTGAGCCGGGCGGGCTCCCGGGCACCGTGTCCGGGAGCCCGCCCAGCGGGTGGGTGTTCGGCGCCCACCGGGAACGCGGCGACCGCGGTCCCGTCGAAGCGGAGGCGACCGGTCGTCGGGCTCTCGGAGTCCCGACACCGGCCTCCCCGAGCGTGGTCCACCACTCCACGCGGGCGCCCCCGCCACCGAGGCCATTCCTGAGCCCGCCCATCGTCAGTTCCCGATCTTCTCAAGTTCGGTGCGCACAAGGTGGACCGTTTCTTCTTCCGAGACAGCGAGTTCCCGCACAGCGCCGAACAGGGTGGTGAACGACGAGACGTCCGGCTCGCGCTCCACGGTCTTGCCGCCCGTCGGGTACTCCAGGTAGACCGAGTACGGGCTTTCCGCGTCGTTGTCGAACTCCAGGATGACCAGTGGCCCGCTCATCGGGCCGAACGCGCCCGCGCGGAACGGGACGACCTGGAAGGTCACGTTCTCCAGTTCCACCATCGCCAGCAGGTGCTCGAACTGCTCCGCCATCACCTCCGGGCCACCCACCCGGAGGTGCAGCGCGGCTTCGCTGACGAGCGCGTGCAGTCGGAGCGGGTCCTCCCCGAGCAGGAGCCGTTGCCGAGCCGCGCGTTCCTCGCCCGCGCGCTCGCTCCACGCGCTGTCGTGCCCGCCGAGCAGCCTGGAGGCGTCGGCGACCGCCCTGGCGTAGTCGGCGGTCTGGAGCAGGCCAGGCAGGGTGGTGTAGTCGATCGTCAGTTCGGCCAGTGCCTGCGTCTCGTCGCGCCGGAACGCCACGTACTCCGGTGGGAAGTCGGTGGCGTGCTCGATGCGCACGGTGCTCTGCTTGGCGTGCGTCCACAGCAGCAGGGCCTCGAAGCGTTCCTCCGTGTTGGCTCCGAGGGCGCCCAGGATCGCGATGAACAGGTGCTTGTTCGGCACCTGCAACCCGTTCTCCATCCGGGAGATGGTCGCCCGGGAGGTTTCCACCGCGTCGGCCAGTGCCTCCGGGAGCATGGCGGGCTCGTGGCGCTTGCGGATCGACTCCATGAAACGCCCGAGCTGGCGCTTGCGGCGGGTCGTGTCTGACGGCATGGCTCCACGATATAGCCGAACTGTGCGCAGCGCATTCACTCTTTCGTGCGTTGCGCGGCGCACAGTGCGCGGATAGCTTGGTTGTACGAGGCGATCAGCGCTTCGAGGCGAGGTTCCGCCACGGCGAACCGCGTCCGATCGATCGAGGGGGCGGTTCGGACGGGCAAACGGTCTCGGGGAGAGCCCTCCCCCTGTCGGGCACACCGCCGCGCCGGCACGGTGGACCCATGCAGATGCGTTTCATGGCGGCCGCCTTCACCGCGCTGGGTGAGCGGGAAACCAACCAGGACTCCGCGCACGCCGATCCCCGCCTCCTGGTCGTCGCCGACGGCGTCGGCGGAGCCCCGGCGGGGGAGGTCGCCTCGGCCGTCGCCGTGCGGGCCGTGGTCGACGCCGGGCCGGACACCGACCCGGCACTGCTGGCCGAACGGGCCAACTCGGCCGTCGTCGCGCACGCCGAAGCCGACCCCGCCACCGCGGGCATGGCCACCACCGTCGACATCGCCGCCCTGGTGCCCGGACCGGCGGGGTGGGAGGTGCGCGGCGCCCACGTCGGCGACAGCTTCACCCTCGTGCAGACCGACCGGGTCACCCGCCTGGGCCGCGCGCACACCCTCGCCGAGGAGCTGGTGGCGGGCGGCCACATCACCCCGGAGGAGGGTGCCCGCCACCCCAACCGCTCCGCCCTCATGCGCGCCGTCGGCATGGGGCCCACCGTCGAACCGGAGCTGTGGTCCCACCTCGCCGCGCCGGGCACCCGCTACCTGCTCAGCAGCGACGGTCTCTTCGACGCCCTGGGAATGGAGGCCGTCGTCGCCCTGCTCGACTCCCTGCGGCCCTCCCCGCCCGCGGACGTCGCCCGGATGCTCGTCGAATCCGCCTGCGCCGCGGGTGCGCGCGACAACGTCACCGTCGTCGTCGCCGAGGTCACCCCGTGGCAGGGCTGACCGCCGAGCACCCCGCGGCGGACTCGACCGGCGACTCGACGGCGGGCTCGACCGGCGATGTGACGGCGGGTCAGACCGGCGATCTGACAACGGATTCGACCTGCGGCCGGATGGCGGACCCGGCCAGCGGCCCGGTGGCGGACTCGATCAGCAGCCTTGCGGCGGGTCCGACCGGCGGCCGAATGGCGGTCTTGACCGACGGCCTGATGGCAGATCCGGTCAGCGACCGAATGGCGGGTCCGATCGGCGGGTCGACGACGGGTCTGGTCGACGATTCCGCGGCGGAGTTGACCGTGGACTTCCACGCCCGCCCGGAGCGCACCCTGACCGCGGCCGATCGCCTCTCGCTCGACCGCGACTTCCTCAGCGGTGGCGCCGATGAACGACTCTCCCGCACCCCGAGTGCGCCTGCGCTGCGCCACATGGGCGGACAGTGGTGGCTGGTCAACGGCCACGACAATGCCACCCCGGTGGTCGTCTACGCCACGACGGAAGGTCGTCGCTTCACCGTCGGCGAGCGCTGTGCCTTTCCGCTGCCGGACGGGGAATCCGAGGTCACCGTCGGGGGTCACCGGGTCCGCGTCCTCGTCTCGACCCCGGCGACCGCGTCCCCGCAGGTCCCTGAGGCGATCACCGGACCAGAGACCAGCATCGGCCTGTCGGGCGCCGCCGTGCGCGTCCAGCTCCTCTTCGGCCGCAAACCCCGCCACCGGGCTGTCCTCGCCGCCCACTACCGCGAGTACTTCACCCCCGGTGTCGAGTCGCCGAAACCGTTGGAACGCAGGCAGACGCGCCTGTGCATGGGCCTCACCTCCCACACGGCGCTGGAGCGCGCACTGAACGAGGTGGTCACCGAGATCTGGGGTGAGCCCGTGGGGCACCGCCACGAACTCCCGGATTACCTGATCCGCGAACGCCTCCTGGTCGCCGCTGACCAAGACCTGGTTCCGCACCGCTTCTGCCGCCACACCGCCGGACCCCCGCGTCTTCCCCCGGTTGCCCACGGGGGCGGTCCGCGCCGCTAGGGTTCGGGGGGTTTGGGTGACGTGCGGGAGGTCGCGGGTGGGTGCGTTTGTGGCTGAGGTGCGGCCGCGGTGGTCGGACATGGACATGTACGGGCACGTGAACCACGCCCGGACCGTCACGCTCCTCGAAGAGGCCCGCGGCGACATGCTGTTCCGGGAGGCCGCCGCCTACGGGACCGAGGACCTGGCCAAGGGACTGGTCGTCGCACGGCTGGACGTGCAGTACAAAGCCCCGCTGTTCGCCTTCGGCACCACGCTGCGGGTGGAGATCTCGGTGCGGGAGATCCGGTCGGCGTACTTCGTGCTCGACTACCGGGTGCGCAGCGGTCCCACCGAGGACGACCCGGTGGCGGTGACCGCCTCGACGACGCTGGCGCCGTTCGACTTCGTGGCGCAGAAGCCGCGGCGGATCAGCCAGGGGGAGCGCGAGTTCCTCAGCACCTGGCACAACGCGGTGCCCGAGGACGGGGACAACAGTGCCTGAGCTGGTTTTCGCCGACCCCGACGAGCGGTCCGACCTGGGTGCCTTCGTGGCCAGGGCGGTGCGGCTGGACCAGCAGGCCGTGGTGCGGCTCAAGGCGCGCGAGGGTGGGCTGGTCGACGCGTGGACCTCCACGCCGTTCGACGTGCTGGCGACCCGGTCGGCTCGGGCGACGCTGGAACCCGGCGACATGACCGTGTCCGGCAACGAACTGCTGGCCACCCTGGCCGTCGTGCGCGGTGACCGGCTCGACCCGGGGCTCTCGCAGGACATGCTGTGGCGCTCGGCGCTGCCGCCCACCCGGCACTGGCAGCAGGTCGACCACCTGCCCGCCAAGCTGGTCAACGACCTCGCCGACAAGGGCATCGCCGTGGCCAAGGAGAACGTGGGGCCGCAGGGCACACCGCCCGCCTCGCTGCTCGACCAGACGGTGCTGACGGTCAGCGGCGACGGCCTGGAGATCAAGGTGCCGCTGCGCTGCCTGTTCGCGCTCTCCGGCATGGGGTTCCTGACCGACGGCGAGGACGAGACCATCCGGGTCACCGCCACCGACTCGTGGCTGCGCCTCGACGCCCGCTACGGCGCGGTCGTGCGGCGCAGGCACGCCCTCCTGCCGCTGCTGGTCTGAGTTCCCCGACCGAATCCTTATGGATCGGCGCGAGGGGAATCCCCACCACCGCCTCGGACGTCTTACCGGTATGAGCGACGACCCCACCGCGGAGTGGCTGCACGAGACGACCCCCGGCACCGACGGCGCGGAGTGGCGCCGCGACCGGCCACCCGGTGAGATGGAACCGGAGATCCGGATCGAGCGCTCCCGGGCCGAGCGCGCCAGGGAAGTCGCGGCGCAGGTCGCCCACCTCAGCGTTCCCGCGCTCCTGTTCACGGCGATCGCCACGGAGGGCTTCGGCGAGTGAGCGGCGCCCCGGCGACCGGTCAGACGAGCCAGACCGCGGTCTCCGGCGGGAGTTCCTCGCCCGCCATCGGACCGCTGGCCAGCAGGATCTGCCCGGGCGGCAGCGGCACCGGGGCGTCCGAGGTGTTCAGCGCGCAGATCAGGCCGCCGCCCTTGCGGCGGAACGCGAAGCACCCCGGCGGCGCCCCGTACCACTCCAGCTCCGTGCCCGCGAACGCCTCCGTGGTCTTGCGGACCTCCAGCGCGTGCCGGTACAGCGACAGCATCGACGCCGGGTCCTCCAGCTGCGACTCCACCGTGTACCCCGCCCACTCCGCGGGCACCGGCAGCCACGAGCGGTCGCCGGTGGAGAAGCCGAACGTGGGCGGCGCGCCCTCCCACGGCAGTGGGACGCGGCAGCCGTCGCGGCCCCGGACCGTGCGGCCGCTGCGCTCCCAGATCGGGTCCTGCAACGCCCAGTCCGGCAGGTCGGCGTTGGGCAGGCCCAGTTCCTCGCCGTTGTAGAGGAACGTCACGCCCGGCAGGGCCAACTGCACCAGGGCCATCGCCCGGGCCCGCCGGGTGCCCGCCGCTCCGCCGCCGTAGCGGGTGACGTGGCGTTCGACGTCGTGGTTGGACAGCGTCCAGGTCGGGGGCACCCCCGAGTCGGCCACCGCGGCGAGGGAGTTCTCCACCGTGCGGCGCACCGAGTCGGCGTCGAACCCGGTCAGCGCCAGCTTGAAGTTGAAGCCCAAGTGCAGCTCGTCCGGGCGCACGTAGCGGGCGAAGCGCTCGTCGGTCTCCACCCAGATCTCCCCGACCGTCACCGTGTCCGGGTAGCGGTCGACGACCTGGCGGATCATCCGGTGGATGTCGTGCACGTCCTCGTTGTCGAACCGGGGGTCGGCCTCCGGGTGGGCGTGCGCGCCGGTCCGGACCGGGACCACCGCCGGGTCCAGGTCGGGCAGGCCCGCCGCCTTCGCCATCCCGTGCGCCACGTCGATGCGGAAGCCGTCGACGCCGCGGTCGAGCCAGAACCGCAGCGTCTGCACCAGGTCGGCGCGCACGTCGGAGTTGTCCCAGTTCAGGTCGGGCTGCTCCGGGGCGAACAGGTGCAGGTACCACTGGCCGTCCGGGGTGCGCGTCCACGCCGGGCCGCCGAAGACGCTGGTCCAGTTGTTCGGCGGCTGGGAGCCGTCGGGGCCCCGGCCGTCGCGGAAGTGGTAGCGGTCGCGCTCGGGGCCGCCGCGCAGCGCCGCCCGGAACCACGGGTGCTGGTCGCTGGTGTGGTTCGGGACCAGGTCGATGGTGACCCGGATGCCGTGGTCGTGCGCGTCGGACACCAGCCGGTCGAACGCGTCGAGGTCGCCGAAGAGCGGGTCGACGTCGCGCGGGTCCGCCACGTCGTAGCCGTGGTCGGCCATCGGCGAGGTGAAGAACGGGGTCAGCCACAGCGCGTCAACGCCGAGCAGCTCCAGGTAACCGAGGCGGGACCGGATGCCCTCCAGGTCCCCCACCCCGTCGCCGTCGGAGTCGGCGAACGAGCGGACGTAGACCTGGTAGAAGACCGCGTCGCGCCACCACGGCGGCGCCGCGGCGTCGTCGGCGGTTGCTCCCACGGTCGACCATCCTGCCAGTCCGCGGCCCGGCGCACCGGGGAATCCGATCACTCCGGTTGCGCCCGGGGTGATCTGCCGCACTCGGTGAGCGGATCAGACCCAGCTGTTCATCATGCTGTTGGCGGCCATTTCCAGGTACTGCCACAGCTGGGTCCGCTGGTGCTCGGGCAGCCGCTCCTCGTCCACCGCGATCCGCATGCAGCGCAGCCAGGCGTCGCGCTCGATCGGGCCGATGGTGAACGGGTTGTGCCGCATCCGCAGCCGGGGGTGCCCGCGCTGGTCGGAGTAGGTGTGCGGTCCGCCCCAGTACTGGATCAGGAACAGCCGCAGCCGCTCCTCGGCCGCCGCCAGCTCCGGCTCCGGGTACATCGGCCGCAGCACCTCGTCGCGTTCGACCTCGGCGTAGAACCTGGCCACGATCCTGGTGAAGGTCGCTTCGCCGCCGACGGCGTCGTAGAAGCTCTCGGGTGTGCCCACGGGGTCAATCCTCGCTCACCGGCGCTCAGGGCGTCTGGTTGGGGAACAGCCTGCCCATCGGCGGGGCGATGTCGGCGGCTTCCAGCTCGCGCAGCGCGCGGGCCCGCAGCGCCCGCTGCACCGCCCACTGCCTGCCCGGGCGCACCTTCACCGTCATCCGCACGATCAGGCTCTCCGGGGTCACCTTCTCCACCCCGAGCACGACCGGCGGCTCGATGACGTCCTCGGACACGCCCTCCTCGCCGACGACCTCGCCCGCGACCCGCTCCAGCAGCTCGGTCACCTGGGCCACGTCGGCGCTGTAGCCGACCGGCAGGTCCACCACCGCCACCGCGAAGCCCTGGCTGGAGTTGCCCACCCGCAGGATCTCGCCGTTGCGCACGTACCAGACCGTCCCGTTGACGTCGCGCAGCGTGGTCACCCGCAGGCCGACCGCCTCGATGGTGCCGCTGGCCTCGCCGACGTCCACGACGTCACCGACGCCGTACTGGTCCTCCAGCATCATGAAGATCCCGGACAGGAAGTCCTTCACCAGGTTCTGCGCGCCGAAGCCCAGCGCCACGCCGACGATCCCGGCCGAGGCGATGATCGGACCCAGGTTCAGCCCCAGTTCACCGAGCGCCAGGATGAACGCCAACCCGTAGACGATGAACGTCACCAGCGACTTGAGCACCGAGCCGATCGTTCTGGCCCGCTGCGCGCGGCGTTCGGAGATCAGGTTCCCGAAGGCGCCGGGCGCCCGCTCCTTGAGCGGCTTGAGGACCGTGGGCACCTTGCCGTCGCCCGCGGTGACGCGCTCGATCAGCCGCCGCAGCAGCAGCCGGACCACGACTGCCACGGCCACGATCAGCAGGATCTTCAGCGGCTTCGCCACCAGCCAGCTCGCCGAGGCCGCCAACCACTCGTTGTGGGTCAACCGCCACACCTCGGCGCACCAGGTGCCTTCCTCGGTGGTGCAGGTGGGGGCTTCCATGTCCAGGAACTGGGTCAGGGTCGTGGCGTTCATCGGCGCCGACGATAGCGACGACTCCGGGTGACGTCGAAGCCGGTGGTGTGCGCCTTCCGGGGGATGATCGCCGGACACGTGGGAGAACACACGTGCGCGAAGGGGCCGGTGTGTGGTCGACTTAGGCAGCACCGGTGGAGGTGGTCGAGTGCCAGAGCGACAACCGACCCGCCGCGGCGCGCCCCCAGGGCTCGCGCCGCGGCCGACGCTGTGCCCGCCGCAGGGCACTCCCGTCGAGTCCGCACGCGCCGCTCCGGCGGCCCTGACCCCGCTACCCACGCCCGTGGCGATGGCGCTGCCGCCGCCAGCACCCACCTGGGGCAGGCGTCGCGTCCTGCTGCTCAACACCACTTTTGAGCCCCTCACCGCGCTGCCGCTGCGGCGCGCGGTGGTGCTCGTGGTCTGCGGCAAGGCCGAGGTCGTCCACGGTGACCCGACCGGCATGATCGTGCACTCGGCGACGGCCAGCGTGCAGGTCCCGTCCGTCATCCGGCTCAGCAGCTACGTCCGCGTCCCCTACCGGGGGCGGGTGCCGCTGACCAGGGCGGGTCTCATGCACCGCGACCGCTACCGCTGTGCCTACTGCGGTGGTCGAGCGGAGACGATAGACCACGTGATCCCGCGCAGCCGCGGGGGGCAGCACACGTGGCAGAACTGCGTCGCGTGCTGCGCCAAGTGCAACCACCGCAAGGCGGACAAGCTGCTGGCTGACCTGGGCTGGCGGCTGCGGGTGGTCCCCACCGCGCCGCGCGGCCCGCACTGGCGGCTGCTGGCGGGCGTCACGGACGCCGACCCGCTCTGGCTGCCCTACCTCGGCGAGGCCGCCTGAAGCTCGGCCGGGTGGGCGGGGGAGTTCTCAGGCCGAGGTGACCCGGGTGCCCGCGGTGACGCGCGTGCCCCGGGTCACCCGCGTGCCCAGGTGCAGCGAGGTGACGCGCGTG